>NCDW01000014.1:0-19375 GCA_002280395.1 Flavobacteriales bacterium 32-35-8 | reverse complement strand
GAGTTTGTGAGAAAAAAAAGCGAACTTCGTTTACTTGTGCTGAACTTGTTTCAGTAACTCGATATAAAAAAATTAAAACGATTTCATATCATCATAGCTAGGCAAAATTTAAATGGAACACTTTAAACACATAAAAGTAACGACAACTTCTTCATTACAAAATGTAGAAATCGAAGAGTATATTGAACCGATTTCAGTAAGTATTGTAATTGGAATGAATTTTTTTAAAGACTTTTTATCTGGTTTTCGAGATATTTTTGGAGGAAAATCAAATACTTACACAAAGTCATTAGAAAAAATAAATCAACAAGCCATTTACGAATTAAAAAAGCGTGCTCATTATTTAAAAGCGAACTACGTTATCGGACTGACAATCGAAAACGATGAAATTGCTGCTCAAGGAAAATCAATGTTAATGGTTACAGCAATGGGAACCGCAGTTAGAGTTGCTGGAAAAAATAAAGAAATAATTAATAATTCAACGTCAATAGATTTAGAAGCTTTTGAACAACTTGAACTGAAAACCAAACTTCTAAAAAAAGCAGAAAGCGATAATCTAAATTTGAGCGAAAATAATTGGAATTTAATAATAGAAAATCAGATTTCAGAATTAAGCCCATTTCTATTAAACAAACTGACTGAAAACCCAAACTCAACCGATTTTAAAGACAATTTAAAAGCTTTTTTTGAAAATATAGATAGAGAATTAGCGACAACAGAAATTTTTTCATTTATAGAAAATAATGGTGAAAAAGATTTAAAACCAGTTTTAAGTATCATGAAAGAATTAAACTTGGTTGACTATGACAAAAACCTTTCGTTAATATCAAGCGACAATCAAAATCTTAACAATGTTGGAGCTTTAATATCTGGGGTTCACAAAAAGACTTATTTCAAATCGGACATAAAAACAATCAAAGAGACTATTGATAAATTGGAAAGTAAGTTTCCTATTAAAGCTGAGTTTTACCAAACTTCAGACAATTTAACAAGAAAAGAAATTGAGGTTTGGAAATGCGAATGTGGAAAAGAAAACAGTTTAGAACGAGAAATTTGCAGAGTCTGTAATAAAGACATTCACGGCCTTAAAAACTCAAACATTAATCTGAAAGAAATAAAAGAAAATTTAAAACACCGACTAGAGATTTTAGAAAAACACTTTGCCTAACACGTTAAACGAACACTCTTCTTCATCAAAATACTCAAAAAGACACCATAGCGCCTAAAACCAACATATTCTGGTTGCCTTTAAATCTAGCATCACCACCTGTAGTATCTAAATTTTGATTCTCCAGCTTCTTTAAGATATTGGTAAAACCATAAATATATTGGGCTTTCAGCTTAAAGTTTTTAATGCCGACAGACGCCCCAATGGCACCATTAAAATTAAATTGGGATATATTTATAATATCCGTTGCCGTTAGGTTAGCATAATTATTTATATAATAATCTTTTTGTCCTTTGTCCTTAACTTCAAGTTTACCATTGTACTGAATCATCGGTCCCACATCAATAGTAAAATACGTTTCAATAACCTTTATGTGCATAAGCATGGCTACTTGGGCTGCAAATAGTTTGTAATCGATAAATACTTCTTCCGCACTTAGTATAGCTGGCCTTGCGGAAATTCCAAAATTATTCTCAGAAAGTTGCATGCCAAAACTCACATTGTACCACTTATGGGGAATATCTACCGTAGCACTTAAACCTCCCAAAAAACCATCACCTTGGGTTGTCGTGAAATTATCGGTAGCTATATCAAATTTTGTGATGCCTCCAAAAATTCCAATACCATTTGTGATTTGATAACTTGGACGCTGAGAAAAACCTTTTGTAACAAAACACATCGTGATGGCTACTAATAGCAAAGGGCATTTATATTGCATATATTTGTATTAAGTGCTCAAATATAATATAATTTTTGTATCTTAATTTTCTAACAATTTTTAAAACCACTATCATGTCTGATTTTATTTTTCTTCCACTTATTTTTTTAGGATTGATTATTTTAATCTCTTCCTTTTTTACCGTGAAACAGCAGTCTGCTGCCATTATTGAACGGTTTGGTAAATTCCAAAGCATCCGTCACTCCGGTTTACAATTAAAAATTCCTTTAGTTGATAGAATCGCAGGCCGGTTAAGTTTAAAAATTACACAACTAGATGTTATTGTTGAAACAAAAACTAAGGATGATGTGTTTGTGCGCTTAAAAGTATCTGTTCAATATAAAGTGATTAGAGATAAAGTGGAAGATGCTTTTTATAAATTAGATTATCCACACGATCAAATTACGAGTTATGTGTTTGATGTGGTACGTGCCGAAGTCCCAAAAATGATTTTAGACCATGTGTTCTTAAAAAAGGATGATATCGCCATTGCTGTAAAATCTGAATTAAACGAAGCCATGCTCGATTATGGTTACGATATCATTAAAACGCTTGTAACAGATATTGATCCTGACGCCCAAGTTAAAGAAGCCATGAACCGTATTAATGCAGCTGATAGAGAAAAAACAGCAGCGCAGTATGAAGGTGATGCACAACGTATTTTAATTGTTGAAAAAGCCAAAGCTGAAGCAGAAAGCAAACGTTTACAAGGACAAGGTATTGCCGACCAACGTCGTGAAATTGCCCGTGGTCTAGAGGAATCTGTGATGGTTTTAAATAGGGTTGGCATCAACTCGCAAGAAGCATCTGCCTTAATAGTGGTTACTCAACATTATGATACGCTACAATCCATCGGCCAACATACCAATAGCAACCTTATTTTATTACCAAATTCACCACAAGCAGGAAGCCAAATGCTAAACGAAATGGTCGCTAGTTTTGCCGCCAGTAATCAAATTGGTGAGTCTATGAAAGATGCTAAAAAGAAAAATAATCAATAATGAAAAGACCTCGAACAAAAATTCGGGGTTTTTTTATGCTTTAAACGGATGCCTTTGCTCCCATTTTTGGGTTGGATCCATTAATTTAAAAAGCTGTTTTAATATACTGTTTAAAAAGTTATTTGTGTGCTTCAGATAAATCACCATCGGTTTTGGAATGGCACCAACAGAGCTTTTAATTTCCATAGCAGTTCTAGCATAAACGATGTTTTCAAACTTATTTTCAATAGCAAATTTTGCCATATCATAAAGCATGTTTAAATATAATTGGTTTGGATATTGGTACTTTTCATCATAGCCTAAGAAATAGGTTTCTAAATGCTTGCCATTTAAAATAAGCGTATAAAAACCAACCAATTCTTCATTTAAAAAATAACCGTAAACTTTAAAGTTGTCTTTTAACTCAAGTTTTAAGCTGTAAAAATGGTTTTCAGGAAGAAAAAATGTATTGAATTTTGCATTGTTTGATACATTTAAATAGAGGTTATGCAGCTTTTCAGATTGACTTTTTACAGTATCAATGCTTAATTCTGAACAAACAATATCACCTAACTTCGTTTTAGCCCTTTTATATCTGTCTCGATATTTCTTATTAAAATCTTTAATGTAATGTTCACTTGAAACCCAATTAGGCTTTAAAGGCATTACCATATTTGGCTGAACGATTACTTTATGCAATTGGTTTTTATTGAAAAATTCGGCTTCATTATGAATGACATCTTCTTCATAATAATCCTTAAACATCATAGCCCTTATGCTTTTTTGCTGATTTTGTTTGATGTGCTTTTTAAGTTCTTCAATGGCTTTATACACCATGTTTAAATAATCTGTAGGTGTTATTTTATCCCGTATAAAAAAAACACCATGTTGTCCCGTATGGGTTAAGTTACCAACAACCAACATGTTGCCCTTTAAAACTTTGGAAATTATGTTCCTGAAAAACTCTTTAAAACAAGATACTTTCGTTTCCCTAAACATATCTTTTAAATAAAGCTGAACACGTTGAATGATGGCGATTCCGACTAATTCAGTATCATTAAAAACACCTACGTAAAACCATTGAATGTTATTTGGAGAGGCGTTTTCCAACGCTTTTAAATAATTGGATTGTAGAAAAATATCATGGTTAACAATACCATCCCAAACCTCAGGAAGTTCATTATAAGAATAATAAATTTTATATGTTTTCAATAGAAAAATAAAAGACCGAAGTTATAACACTTCAGTCTTTGTTAATGTTAAAAAATTACAATATATTATTTCCAGCCACAAAGTATACCGCCCATGATTCCTAAAGTAACTATCCAATATCCTGCGTTTATAAAAATATATTTTGCGCTTTTATGTTCAAATACGGCATTGGTTCCCAAAATAGGCAAAGCAATAAAAATACCTGCAAAAACACCATGGAAAACACCATGTTTAAAGGTTCTAAAAGCATCGCCATACACATTTAAAAAGGCATCATATTCAGGTAATATGCCTAATTCTCCTTGAGCTAAACTATACACACCCATTTGATGAACCACAATAGCGGGCAAAATAAACGCCAGCATAAAGGCAAACAATAAAGCCAAGCCAAATATTTTAAACATGTTGCCAGTTTTTAATTGTTCTTCGGACATCCCTGCGGCTTGCATCCACACATTTCCAAAAACTTTAGGGTTGTACCAAACAAAGCCAACAACCATTGCCGAAAGTGCGGCAAGAACGATTGCAATAGGGTTAATGAAATCCATAATAGTTAGTTTAAAATTAGGATATAAATATAGATAAATTTATTATAAGTCCTTGTTTTTAAGCAAACTAAAATCGTTATACTAATTGTGCTTCAGCTCTCAACAAGGCATTCTCATCTTCTAAAGCATTTGCAATAAACTCGTTAATTTCAGAATTTGTTTTTAAACCTTTTTTAAGCAAAACATCCAAGGCAATCATAACAGCTATTCGTGTGCCCACTTTTTTTGCTACAGTGTTAAATAAAGGTTGCAACTCCTCATAAGTGACCTCTTTTGCTAATTCTTGGATTTCTGCCTTAGCCTTTAACTGTTTTTCCTCTGGTAAATTGGTATATTTTTTTCCCAATTGCTGAATGACATCAATCGCTTTTCTTTGTGGTTGTGAAGGGTTATTTTGTGGTTTGTTTTGATGATTATTTGTGTTCTCGACAGGTTTCTGCTTTTCCCAAGAATCCCTTAACCCAACAGTTTTATTGAATACTAATTTTGCTTCTGTAGAATCTTTATCTACACTAAAGTATCCAATGCGTTGAAACTGAAACCGCTCTCCTACTTTGGCTTCTTTTAAACTTGGTTCTACAAAAGCATCTACTATTTTTAATGAATTCGGATTCAAAAATTCCATAAAATCTTTATCGGAATGACTGTCTGGCGCTTCGTCCATAAACAATCTGTCGTATTCCCGAACCTCCGCTTTAATAGCGTGTTTAATTGAAACCCAATGCAAGGTGCCTTTTACTTTTTTGGAAGTGTCTTCAGAATAGGTGCAATGTATTTCAATAATATTTCCGTTAGAATCTTTTAAAACATTTTCCGCTTTAATAATATAGGCATTTTTAAGACGTACTTCCCCACCTAATTTTAACCGGAAAAAATTGTTGCCCGCTTCTTCTTTAAAATCTTCTTTTTCAATATATAATTCTCTTGAAAAAGGCACTTTTCTATAGCCCGCCGAATCATCTTCTTGATTATTCTCAGCGTCCAACCATTCTTCTTTACCTTCAGAATAATTGGTAATGACCAATTTCACAGGGTCTAAAACGGCCATAACGCGAGGTGCTGTTTTATTTAAATCTTCACGAATGCAAAACTCCAGCAACGAGACTTCAATCACATTATCTCTTTTGGCAACGCCGACAGTCTCAACAAACTTTCTTAAGGAATTGGGCGTATAACCTCTACGGCGCAACCCAGAAATGGTTGGCATCCGTGGATCGTCCCAACCCGTTACAATCTTATCTTCTACCAATTTGAGCAGTTTTCGCTTGCTCATAATGGTATAACTTAAATTTAAACGCGCAAATTCCCGTTGTTTAGGTTTTAGTTTATCCTTATCAATAATTTGTTCTAAAAACCAATCATAAAGCTCTCTGTGGGGTTTAAATTCCAATGAGCATAGAGAATGTGATATTTGCTCGATATAGTCGCTCTCGCCATGTGTCCAATCATACATCGGGTAAATACACCAAACGTTGCCTGTTCTATGATGATGTTTTTTTAAAATGCGGTACATAATGGGGTCGCGCATCAACATATTGGGGTGTTGCATATCTATTTTTGCACGTAAAATGTGTGAGCCTTCTTCAAACTCACCTTGTTTCATGCGTTCAAATAAATCAAGATTTTCGGCTACACTTCTATTTCTATAAGGCCCATCAACACCTGGTTGGGTTGGTGTTCCTTTTTGTTCTGCCATGGCTTCGCTGGACTGGGAATCCACATAAGCTTTGCCTTCTTTTATAAATAGCACGGCCCATTCATAAAGCTGTTGGAAATAATCTGATGAGAATAATTCCTTATCCCATTTGTAGCCCAACCAAGCCACATCTTCTTTAATGGCATCAACATATTCCTGTTCTTCTTTTGCAGGATTGGTATCATCAAAGCGCAAATTCACTGGAGCATTATATTTTTCACCCAAACCAAAACTTATCCCAATAGCTTTAGTATGTCCAATATGCAAATATCCGTTTGGCTCAGGAGGAAACCTAAAACGTAATTTGCTTTTTGGCAAACCATTGGCTAAATCTTCTTCTATAATTTGCTCTAAAAAGTTAAGAGGTTTTTTTTCTTCAGACATAAATGTGTGGTTGCAGATTTCTTGTGGATAGAAACTAACGTTGTTAAACAAAAATATTGTGTAAAATTAGGTAATTTTGATGACTTAAAAATAGGAATAATGGGAATTATAAAAGTCGAAAATATTCGTGTATTTGCTTATCATGGTTGCTTAAAGGAAGAAACAAAAATAGGAAGCAACTATCGCGTAGATTTAAAAGTTGAGGCTGATTTACAGACGTCGGCAAAAACAGATAGCTTAAGTGATACGGTTGATTATGTGTTTTTAAACCGCATTATTAAAGAAGAAATGAACAAACCTTCCTATTTGCTTGAAACGGTTTGCAGACGCATTTTAGATAGGATTTTTAACGAAGACAAACTAGTAAAGAAAGCAACCGTTTGGGTTGGTAAATTGAATCCGCCAATAGGTGGTGATGTTGAATGTGTAACGATTAAAATGACAGATAAGCGAAAAAATAATTTTAAGCCTTGAAAAGTCTTATTTTTTTTTAAATTTGCAGCTCATTACTGGTGTCGTGGCCGAGTGGCTAGGCTCAGCTCTGCAAAAGCTGCTACAGCGGTTCGAATCCGCTCGACACCTCAAAAAAAGCTTCCGTGTATTCTGGAAGCTTTTTTATTTTATAGGCGATATTTTCTCAAATCTTGCTTTTATCATTTCTTTCTCCTTTGGGAAAAACCCCTGAACTAGAAGCAATACGCCAAAACCTAAAATAACTAAAGCAATTATTTTTTTTGTTTTAAATATTCTCCTTGGTGTTAATCTGCTTTTTAATTTTTTTGCCAAACTCATTTTTATCAAATCAACTAAAAAATAAACGATTAAAATGCTGCTTAAAAATACTAACAGACCATCTTTAGATTCTGTTAACGAGTTGCCAATCACAATAAAAGCAACCCAACCTAACAAAACACCTATATTTATAAAATTGAGCAAAAACCCCTTTAAAAACAATTTTCCGTATTTTTTTTGAATATCTATTTTATGGTATTCTTTAACAATATCCCGAAACGATTTTGATGTCTTAATAAATGAAATAAGACCATAAACAAATAATAAAACACCTCCAAAAATTAAAAAACTAGGGTCGTCCTTAACCTTTTCCAAAAGTTTATTGGTGCTAAAAAAAGCGATCAAAATAAAAACAATATCTGCCAGCACAACCCCTAAATCGAAAATTAAGGCACTTTTAAATCCTTTTGTGGCACTAGTTTCAAGTAGCACAAAAAATACTGGGCCTATGGTAAATGCCAGTATAATGCCAAATGGAATAGCTGATAAAATATCATTAAACATAATCAAAGAGGATTTCGTACAAAGAAAAGAAAAAAAGGTGTGCTAAACCAATAACACACCTTTTAAACACCAACTAAATTAACTATTAAACCAATTTTTATTTTTAAACTAAAACATATCTGCTATTACATAGATATTTACTTTTCAACTAATAAATTAGACTCAAGAATAAACGCTCCTTCATTATCAAAAAATCCTAGTTGATCTTTTGATAAATTAAACGTAATTGTTTGTTGTTGATTTGGTTTTAATTCAACCATTTTAAATCCTTTTAACTCTTTAACCGGTCTTGTAATGCTTGAAAACACATCTTGAATGTACAGCTGTACTACTTCTTTTCCAAGTAATTTTCCTGTGTTTTTAATATCCACAGACACATTAAAGGTGTCGCTTGAAACCTTATTAACAATTAAATTATTATAGATAAACGTGGTATAACTCAACCCGTGTCCAAATGGGTAAAGAGGATCGTTACTTTCATCGGAATAGTGAGACCAAAAGACTTGGTTAGCACCAGGATTAACGGGTCTTCCTGTATTTTTATGGTTATAATAAATAGGCACTTGACCAATACTTCTTGGGAAAGACATGGGCAGCTTGCCGCTTGGGTTATAGTCGCCATACAAAACCTGAGCTATGGCATTACCGCTTTGAGTCCCTAATTGCCACGCTTCAACAATAGCTGGAATATGTTTATCTGCCCAAGTTATTGTTAGTGGTCTGCCGCTGTTAAGCACCAAAACAATGTTTTTATTCACCTTGTAAATAGCTTCTAAAAGTTCTTGCTGCACACCAGGTAAATCTAAATCCGTGCGACTTCTAGCTTCACCGCTTTGAAACCCATGTTCGCCCAAAACTATGACGACAACATCTGCTTTTCTAGCGGTTTCAATGGCTTCTGGAAATTCACTTTTATCTTCGGTATTAATAGTCAACTCTATGGCAAATTCCGTTTTACCTATGGTTACATCTGCTCCTTTGGAATAGGTCAATTTATTGTCTGGGTACTTTTGCATGCCTTCCAAAACAGATACGGCGGTATTGTCTTCAGCGGCTATTCTCCAACTTCCTAGCGGACTGGTTTTATCGGCTGCCAAAGCACCAATCAAAGCAATGTTTAAACCTTGCTTTTTTAAAGGAAGTAAATCGTTCTCGTTTTTTAGTAAAACGATAGATTTTTTGGCCATGTCTAATACAGCTTCTTGAATCTCTTTACTTCCGGTTACTTGTTGCTCTCTAAGTTCATCACAATATTTATAGGGATCATCAAAAAGACCTAATTCAAATTTTACCCTTAAAATACGTGTTACGGCATCATCAATAAGGGATTCCTTTACTTTTCCTTCCCTTACTAATTTAGCCAATTCGTCCACATAAGCATACGATTCCATATCCATATCCGAACCCGCAATAACTGATAATTCTGCTGCTTGCTTCTTGTCTTTTGCATATCCATGGGCAATCATCTCATTAATAGAGCCCCAATCTGAAACTACAAATCCATCAAACTGCCACGCCCCTTTTAAAATATCTCTTTGTAAATACGTATTTCCGGTGGCGGGTATGCCGTTTAGTTCATTAAACGAATTCATAAATGTTCTAACGCCAGCTTTAATGGACGCTCTAAACGGCGGAAAGATAATATTATTAAGGGTTGAGGTACCAACATCTACGGTATTGTAATCCCTTCCTGCCTCAGAAAAACCATAACCGGCCCAATGTTTTGCACAGGCCGCAATAGTTTCTGGAGATGATAAATCATCACCTTGAAAACCATAAACCCTTGCCATGGCTATTTCTGAGCCTAAATAGGGGTCTTCACCCGCTCCTTCCATAACGCGTCCCCAACGGGCATCCCTAGAGATATCAACCATCGGCGCAAATGTCCAGTTAATGCCCGCCGCTGCTGCTTCTTTTGCCGCTACTTGAGCAGATCTTTTTATGGCTTCTAAATCCCAGCTAGCGGCTTCAGCTAAAGGAATAGGACTTAATGTTTTATAACCATGAATGACATCAAAACCTATTATTAAAGGAATACCCAGGCGTGTTTCTTCAACAGCTATTTTTTGAACAGCCCTAACTTCCTTTACGCCTCTTACATTAAGCATGGAACCTACATAGCCCTTTCTTAAATGTTCATATTTTTTAGCAGCGTCGCCATCTAAAGGTTGTGGGCCAGTGACATCCCAAAAGCCATTATATTGATTCATCTGACCAATTTTTTCCTCTAGTGTCATTTTAGACAATAAATCGGCTACTTTCTTTTCTATCGAGTTGGTTTTATTTTCAATTGAATTATCCTCCGCCCTTTCTTTACAAGAAACATTGAAAATCGTTAAGATAATGATTAAAATACCTAAGCTAGTTTTCTTCATATTACTTATATACTTTAATGTAATCTATCTCCATGACAGATTCTTCGAAATTTGGATCTATAGAAAACCAACTGCCTCCCATGGCAACATTTAAAATTAAATATTGAGGTGCAAAATATGGCCAATTACTACTGTTTTTAACGGTTGGTTTATAGCTATACTTTAGGTTTCCATCTATAATAAAGTTTAATTCATCCGCTGTCCATTCTAGACTATATATATGAAATTCCGTAGCGTAATCCGTTATGGTTGTTTCACCTACTTTTGTGTTTGGGCAGCCTCCAGAACATGATGGTGTGTGTGTTGCGCTTGAAACAAGAGTAGGATTATGCCCCCAATGTTCCATGATATCTATTTCTCCACAAATAGGCCACCCAACAGCATCAATATTGGCGCCCAACATCCATATGGCAGGCCATGTTCCAGAACCACTTGGTAGTTTCGCCCTAACATCTACTCGTCCATAAGTGAAATCGAATTTTCCCTTAGTTAATAGTTTTGCAGATGTATATTCAGACCCTTCATGGTTTTCCTTTTTGGCTATTATTTTTAATACGCCATTTTCTACTTTTACATTGTCGCTTCTGTTTGTGTAATATTGCTTTTCGCCATTTCCCCAGCCACATAGATCTGGACAACCATTACCTAAATCGAAGCTCCATTTGGAGGCATCTGGTGCGCCATCTGTATTGAATTCATCAGACCAAATTAATTGTGGTCCGCTTTCAGCAACAAAAACGGCTACTTTTTTAAAACTACTAATGCTATTACCAGTACTTGAATAAGCAAAAACGGTTATAACGTACTCGTTTAATCCTTCGGTAGTACATGTATAATTGAATTCGCCATTAGAACTTTTAATTTCTGCATCACTTCCTACCTTAAAACCATAAGAAACAGCATCGATTGCCGAAGCTGTGCATGTGATATTACCAGAACCATCACCATTTGGATTTGCGGTATTTGTACCTGATATAGCTATTGTTAATGACAAATTTTTTGGGATTATTTCTTGTGGTTCCTCTATTATTTCGGAATCATTTCCTCCTCCTGAACAGGACAGTAGAAAAACTAAAATTATATTGGTTATATAAAACATTCTTTTAAACATTTGTTTTTTAAATTTTAAATTTAAAATAGGGAGGGTTAAATCTCCCTATTCTGTTGCTTTTTCTATTCAGGAATTAACCTAAACCACCAATCAAATTCGCCATTCCCATCTGTTGTGCGAAGAATCATTTCATCAGCTGAACGGCTAAATATTTGGTAACTATGATTTCCTCCAACATAATACCCAATGAAACCAATACCAGTTAAACTTAAAGTTTCAACGCCACTAGGTGCTGTTAAAACCCATTCCGCTGTATATGACCCAAATGTATATTGTTCTATATCTGCGCCGTTTACAGTGCCTCCTGATCCGCCTAACTCGTTAATTAATGGATCGCGTCCAAATACAAAACCATCTGCGCCTACATTGTGTGTAAATGTTCCGTCTACGTTAAAAGTATATCGGTCATCATACATACCTGAAACCTCCTTATCTCCTGGAGCAGCGCCATAATATTCAAATTCCGTAGCACCACCTACAGGTCCTAAGCCGAAGTGTTTATTTACTTCAGAAGCAATCTTCCAAGTCCTTGAGCTATTGGAGGTAAGCATGGTTAATAAATCTGCTGGCGGTTCATACAATGCCAACACTTCCACTTCAATCGTTTTGCTAGATGACGCACCTCCAGTTCCAAAAGCAACGACAGTAACCGCATAGGTATTGGTACCAAGGGTTGTAAAAGTATGGGATGCACTACCTGATTTCTGAAGTTTTGTTTGTCCTTGTACTACAAAATGATACGCTGTTGCATTATCGGCTGTTGCAGACAATTTAATCTCCCCACTACCCAAACCAGGCGCAGGAGATTCTGTGTCATCATCAATATAAGTAACCGTTACTTCAATGTTAGAAGGCGCTACAATCTCTCCGAAAGTAAGGTTGTCTTCTTGGCAGCTTGTAAATGACAAAACCGCTATTAATAAGACACTCAATATATTTGTTGTTTTTTTCATCGTTCTAAATTTTAATTATGGAAATAAAAATTATCGATATATACTTTTGCTCCAGAAGATTCAAAGATTAACTGCGTAATTGCTGAAACATCTGTGGTATAATTTACTAAAGGGATATCGATACTTACCCAAGTTCCTTGCGTGATGTTTGCTAAGTATTCTATATCTTCTTTTAGCGGGTCTCCATCACCTTTTGTTGTATTGACTAATTTTAAGCCAAGTGTTGTGGCATTTGGCGTGAAATAATCAAAATGAACATATTTAAAACCTGCTAAATTGGTTGGGTTGCCATAATCGGTTACAATACCCGTGTAATTCAATGACTCATAAAGCCATACATTATTTGCTTCAATTTGTATGGTTGTTAGTGTGGTAGATTGTCCCCAATTAGGATTCACTTCATTTAAAACAACGTTGGTATAAGCATCACTAAAAATGGAAACCACACCACTTTGGTTTATGGTTGGAGACGGTGCCGCAACTGTTGGTGCTGAACCATCACCATTCGTATAAAAATATAGGTTATCGATATATACTTTTGCTCCAGAGGACTCAAAAATTATCTGTGTTATTGCTGATATATCTGTGGTATAACGAGACAAAGGGATATCGACACTTACCCAAGTTCCTAGCGTCACGCTAGATACATACTCTATATCTTCTTTAAGAGGATCGCCATCGCCTTTTGTTGTATTAACTAGTTTTAAACCAAGTGTGGTGGCGTCTGGTGTAAAGTAATCAAAATGAACAAAAGTCATTCCTGTTAAATCAGTTGGATTACCATAATCGGTTACGATACCCGTATAATTCAATGACTCATAAAGCCATGTATTATTTCCTTGAACATTCACGCTTGTTAATGTGGTAGATTGTCCCCAATTAGGATTTAATTCACTCAACCCTACATTGGTGTAAGCATTACTAAAAATTGAAACCACATTCCCTTGCGGTGCTGTTGGTGAAGGAGCTGCCACAATAGGTTCGGTTGGAATAGATGATGGCTTATAAAAATAAATGTTATCTAAAAATATGGTTCCTGACCCGCCACCAGGTAATGGTGCGCCAACAAACTTAAATTGGAAAATATCTGCCATAGATAATCCTTGATCTGTAAAATCACTTAAAGGAATATCCAGACTCACCCACTGGTCTGCCACAAGAGCTTTAGAAACAGATTTTTCTCCTGTTGCTGCGCTTATTGGGAAAATGTCAAGAGTAGCTAAATCGGCTGTCCAAACATCAATGTGTAAATACTCCATAGAAGAGGCATCAATGTTAGAACCAAAATCAATTCCTTGATAATTTAAATTACCATATTGAATGATGTTGTTTCCATCTACATCGATTTCAGTATAGGAGGTTGCTTGTCCCCAATTTGGATAAAAATTAACACCCGTTAAACTTGTATAAGCATCACTATAAATAGAAATCACTTCTGAAGCATCACGTCGTGGTGGTAGTGCCGGATTAGAAATAGGCTGTAAAATAGCAGTGACTTCAAACTCTTGGGTATATTCTGTGGTTTCTATGGCACCCCCTTTGGCAACGACCCTTATGGTGTAGCTTCCTGCTTCTTGGTAGGTGTAACTTACAGCTTCCCCTATGTTACCAATTACGGGTTCATTATTACCGGTTTCTCCAAAATATACTTCAAAAAACATGGCAAAATCTGCTATTGCTACCACATTTACCTGCTTAGATAATGCCGCATCATTCTCAATGGTTACAACTAAATTTTCTGGAGCTTTGAACGAGACAACGATGTCTTTTGTGACCTCGCTTTTTAGTCCAGTAATACCAATGGCTTCTATTTTAACCGTGTAATTGCCCTCTGCATATACATGATCTGCGCTAGAACCTTGTTTTACCTTAATTATTTCTGAACCATCACCAAGTGTTATGTTATAAGAAACAGCGCCTTCTGCACTAGGAGTTAAAGTTACCAATCCCGAATTATCTTGTGTAATTTGAAACAATGCCGAAACGTTTGTTGGCGCTACAACATTTTCGATAAAACTTAAATCATTTTCGTCTTGAGTACAATTGAAAAAGACGATTAAAATAGCACTTAAGCTTAATATATATTTTAATGTTTTCATGTTTTGATTTTTTTAGTTTTCGTATCCAGGATTTTGGTTCCAAGTCCCCCCTGATAATTCAATTTCTTGAATAGGAATTGGGAAAAGTTCATGTTTTCCAGTTTGAAAACCTGGAATTGTTCCAGCGGCCCTTCCTGTTCTAACCAAGTCGAAGAAACGATGTCCCTCACCTACTAATTCTACACGGCGTTCTTTATAAATATCGTTGGTAAGATTAGATCCTGTGGTTGTGATATCTCCTAGCATAGCTCGGTTTCGCACTTCATTCAAATAATTTTGTGCCCGTGTATCACTTATAGTACCTCTATTTAAAGCCTCTGCCGCCATTAATAATACATCTGCATAGCGAATAACCCTCGTGTTATTTGGGTTTGTTAGTGCCGCGTCCGGACGGTTGGCATCACCTAAACGCGCGATGTATTTTCTATTAAAATAGCCGGTTTGTTCGTATCCAGCACCTTCATCATAACTAGCGGTAGGATTCTGTTCTATCCATTTTTCGATATCTAAAATGGAATAATCCAATCTAATATCACCATCTTCAAAAGCATCAACGACATTTTGAGTAGGCACGTTAAAACTGTATCCAAAATCGAATACAGGACCAACATAGCCTCTTACGCCATTAAAACCTACGGCATAATTACCTTCTAAACATTGAAAACAATCGTATGACCCGCCATCGATATCAGAATATTGTATTTCGAAAACAGATTCTATATTATTTTCATATTCGTTCTCCCACATTAATGGAGCCATATCTGAAGATAATAAATCGTGTGGCCCATTGTTGATTAGGCTTTCCAATACCGCTGCCGCTTCAGGGAATTTTTCTTGATACAAATACGCTTTACCTAACAATGCTTCAGCGGCTCCTTTTGTTATTCTTCCGGTTTGGCTTTGTGTATAAGGCAAATTATCTTTGGCAAAAATTAAATCTTCTTCAATTTGTTCATAAATTAATGCTTTAGGAGTTCTTTCTAGACCAAATTGATCCCCGTATTTAATACGTTTATCAACTACTAAGGGCACATCGCCAAACCATTTTACCAATTCAAAATAATAGAATGCCCTTAAAAATCTGGTTTGGGCAAGCACGCTGGTTTTATTTGGAAAATCGGTTTTATCTTTAAACTCCATGATGTAATTTGTTCTATTAACGCCTGTGTACATCCATGTCCAAATATTTCTTAATTGTGCATTTATTGGCGTATGTATCATATCATCAATTTCTTGAATTCCAGGTGTATCTGTGGCGCTTTCTCCTCCTGCAAGTGTATTATCAGAAGCTATTTCTGCTATTTGAAATTGTTGTGCCGTTGCTTGTAAATAATCGTATGCCGCAATTAGCGCATCTTGATAATCGGCTTCTGTATTGAAAAAATCTTCTGAATTTTCATCTTGTGAAGGCACATCGATAAAATCATCAGCACATGAAAACACGGCTAAAAAAACGAGTGAAACAAGGATATTTATAGTTTTTAAATTTTTCATGATCCTTAATTAAAATTTTAAATTAATTCCTAATAAAAAGGTTTTGGCACTGGGGTAAAACCCTTGGTCTATACCGCCTCCAAGAGGCGCTCCGCTTGATGCGGTAGGATCGAAACCATTATATTTGGTAAGTGTGAATAAATTACTTGCCGAAACATAAAGACGTAGATTGGTAATTCTAGAATCTTTAAACGCATCGTCTGAAAACGTGTACCCTAATTGCACATTTTGTAAACGAACAAAGGATCCATCTTCTACATAAAAATCTGAAAACAAGGTGTTTGGCGTTGCGCCGTTTGAAACCCTTGGAAACGAATTACTTGTTCCCTCGCCTGTCCAACGTGCTAAATAAGAATTTGTTCTGTTAGTAAGTTGTTGACCACGTTCGTAATTTCTAACAATTTCATTTCCAACAGATGCGAAGGCATAAGCAGCAAAATCGAAATTTTTATAATCCAAAGAGATATTAAGACCCATAGTAGCATCAGGTATGGGGCTACCAATATTAACCCTATCGTCTTCGGTAATAAAACCATCTCCATTTTGATCTACGTATTTAATATCTCCTGGTTCTGGTTGAATATCTCCAACAGCAGAAGCATCTATTTCTGCTTGATTTTGAAAAATACCATCGGTTTTATAACCATGAAAATAGCCTATTGGAAATCCAGCTTCCATTCTAGAAGGTGCTGGTTGACTAATACCAAAACCACCGCCCGTTAAAAATCCTGTATTGGTATTTACAAATAAAACTTCATTTTTAATATAAGTGACATTGTACTTAATGCTGAATTTAAAATTGTCGTTAAAATTATCTGCGTAACCTATCGCGAATTCTAATCCTGTATTTTCAACAGTACCACCATTGACTACTGGCGCACCGCCTGTGCCCAGCAAACCCGATACTTCTGGGATAACCAATAAATCTTCTGTTCTTTTTTTAAAATAATCTGCTGTGATATCAAGCTTATTATTCAAAAAACGCATGTCTAAACCAATGTCAAAGGTTTTTTGCTTTTCCCATCTTATTTCTGGGTTAGCAATGCCCCCGCTGGCAGTACCTATAAATTCTTGATTATCAAAAATATAAGTACCTTCCCCATTTAATAGCGATATATACCTGTAATCTGGAATTCTATCATTTCCTAAAATACCGTAAGACGCTCTTACTTTTAGTAAATCAATAAAACTGTTGTCTTTAAGAAAATCTTCATCTGAAACTACCCAACCAATGGAACCTGAAGGGAAGAAACCAAATCTGTTTTCTGGTCCAAATTTTGTTGAACCATCACGTCTAATAACGGCAGACAGTAAATATTTTCCTTTATAATCATACTGAAGTCTGGTAAAATAGGATAACAATCTGGAATCGAACGTAGGGTTTCTTCCTGTGAACCTGTTGATGTTTTCAATGTCCTGAGCTTGTTCTAAATTGGCATAGGCAGCATTATTATTGATAATATCGAATCCTGTGGCGCCTGTAAACTCCCCCGTTGTTTTAAATACCGATGTTCCTAAGAGAACATTGACATTATGCACATCATTAAATTTATTTTCATATTTAATAAAGGCATCAAAAGTATAATCCCTAAAATAATTTAAACCTTCAAAAACACTGCTTCTGGCAACATTGCTGTTTTTACCGCTTCCAAAATAGGCAATCGGATTAAACACATGCGATTTGACCTCTGAATAGTTAAACTGAATGTTGGATTGCACCGTAAAATGGTCGAGAAAGTTATAAGCTAATCCCGCATTTCCACTTAACCTTATAACTTTTCCTCTATCAAAAGTATCATCTATTTGAGCTAGCGGATTGATAACCTCTCCCCCTAAACCTTCGGCCAATGTATATTTACCATCTTCATCATAAACCGAAAAGGTTGGTGCCATATTAATAGCGTTGAAAAGTACAGAGGAATTTGAATTTTCTGGAAGATTTCTTTTATTGGTTCGCATTAAAGTAAGACCAGAAGTGAATTTAAAATTCTCTAAAAAGTCTAAGTTGTAACTCACATTATTTGTAAACCTTGTGAAGTTTGATTTGTTGCCGCCTACAATACCATCTTGTGTTAAAAAAGAACCACTGTAGGAGTAATACGATTTTTTACCGCCACCTTTAAACATAATGTTATGATTCTGAATTGGTGCTGATTCAAAAACCAAATCTTGCCAATCTGTACCGACACCTAGACCCGATAAATTAGCAAAAGGAGGTGTGTTCCCTCCGGCTGCGTAAGCTTCGTTAACAATGGCCGCATATTCGGTTGCATTTAAAACCGGTATTTTTCGAGTGGTTTCTTGAAAACCTCCATACGCATTATATTCTACGGTTAATGGCATTTCTTTACGACCCGTTTTGGTTTTTATAAGAATAACGCCGTTTGCGGCTCTAACACCATAAATCCCTGCGGTAGCATCCTTAAGAATGTTTATGCTTTCAATATCGCTAGGGTTTAAAACACTTAAGTCTTCAATAACATTGCCATCTACTAAAATTAAAGGCCTGCTATCTCCATTAGTAGATACCCCTCTAATACTAATTGTTGAACCACCGCCCGGTGTACCAGATTGTGATGTAATATTGACTCCAGCAACTTGACCTTGAAGTGCTTGCTCAATTCGTGTTGGTTTTAGGGCTTCAATGCTTTCGCTAGAGATAACACTAACAGCACCGGTTATTTCCTTTTTGGTTTGTGTTCCATACCCAATGACCACAATTTCATCAAGTTTTGCAATATCTTCTTGAAGTGTAATGGTTAATTTTGAGTTATTGGTAATAACCACCTCATTCGTTATATAACCTATATAACTGAATGTTAATGTTGAACCAATTTCTACATCAGATAATGTAAAGTTGCCATCAAAATCGGAAACCACTCCTTTAGTTGTATTCTTAACTACAACATTTGCCCCAGGAATTGGGATTCCGCTTGCATCCTGAATTACTCCACTTACTTCTATATTTTGGGCACCTGAATATGCAATAAAGAATAAGGTTAGAATTTTAAAGAGATAATGTCTCATAAATTTTTAGTTTTAGTTTGTAATAAAATTAAGTTGAATGGATTGATTATTATAATTTTAAACCGCAACAAAAAACATACATATTAAAAAACCATCTATTTTTTTAATTGACTTGACTATAACGGATAGTTTTAAAATTATTATTGGGATTGATGGGGATAATGGAGTGGTCTTGCAGGATTGTATTGATGTAAGCCGTGCTGTAGAGGGTAACTTAGACAGAGAAGAACAGGATTTTTCTCTAGAGGTGGCCTCTGTAGGGGTTGGTTCTCCTTTGAAAATGATAAGACAATACAAAAAAAATATTGGTAGAA
>NCDW01000251.1 GCA_002280395.1 Flavobacteriales bacterium 32-35-8 | reverse complement strand
CTGTCACACTGAGCTTGTCGAAGTGCTTTTTAAAATATAAAGATGTCTTCGACTCCCGAAGCTTCGGGACAGACTGACATTACAAAACAACTACAACCATGAAAAAGAACTTATCACCATCAGAATCTGAAGAACTTTTAAAAATACTAAAAGACCGTTTTGAAAAAAACACTAATCGTCACCAAGGATTAGAATGGAATAAAGTGTTAGCTAAACTGGAAGCGAACCCTGAGAAACTATGGTCGCTGAATGAAATGGAAATATCTGGAGGTGAGCCTGATATTATTGATTTTGATACGAAAACAGGCGAGTATATTTTTTGTGATTGTTCGGCAGAAAGCCCCAAAGGGCGCAGAAGTTTATGCTATGACCATGAAGCCCTTGAAAAAAGGAAAGAATACAAACCAGCAGATAGTGCTATTAATATGGCATTGGCTCTGGGTATTGAACTTTTAAACGAAGAACAATACAGAGCCTTACAAAAACTTGGAAATTTCGATACTAAAACATCTAGTTGGTTGAAAACCCCAGATAACATCAGAAAACTAGGCGGTGCCATTTTTGGTGATTATCGTTACGCTACCGTTTTTATTTACCATAATGGTGCTGAATCTTATTATTCGGCTAGAGGATTTCGAGGGATTTTAAGGGTTTGATAGGTATTTATTTTTAAATATTCATGAAATTAATCTACATATTCTTTTTAATGGCATATCTCAAATTTCAGTAATTTTGCGGTATGATAGAAGAACTTCAGCTTCGTATAACGCTTAAAGAAGAAGAACGTAGCGATATTTTAGTAATAAAATCGGCTCAAGCTTTAAATATTGATAAAGAAGATATTACAGGCGTGAAAGTGCTTCGTAAATCTATTGATGCACGCAAAGCGAAAATTATTTTCAACTATAAAGTTGCTGTTTATATTAGGGAAATGTTGCCCAAAACATCTGATTATAAATTTGATTATAAAGATGTTTCAAAAGCAAAACCCATTCATATTATTGGTTTCGGGCCAGCCGGGATGTATGCTGCTTTGCGTTGTATTGAACTAGGTTTTAAGCCCATTGTTTTAGAGCGTGGCAAAAATGTACAAGACCGTCGACGTGATTTAAGAGCTATCAACCAAGATCATTTTGTAAATGAAGATTCTAATTATTGCTTTGGTGAAGGTGGTGCAGGAACCTATAGCGATGGCAAATTATACACTAGAAGTTTGAAGCGTGGGGATGTTCGTAGAATTTTTGAAAATCTTGTATTTCATGGTGCTACCGACCAGATTTTGGTCGATGCACATCCACATATTGGCACAAATAAACTTCCCAAAGTCGTGCAGAATATTCGAGAAACCATTTTGAAATATGGTGGCGAGATTCATTTTGAAACCCGTGTTGCCGATTTCATTATAAAAAACAACAAGCTACAAGCCATTCAATTACAAAATGGTGAAGAAATGCCCGTGAGTCGAGTTATTTTAGCAACAGGGCATTCGGCTAGGGACATTTTTTATTTACTTCATAAAAAGGAGATTGCTTTAGAAGCTAAATCGTTTGCCATGGGCGTTCGGGTTGAACATCCACAGCATATTATTGATGCCATTCAATACCATTGTGAAGGCGAGCGTCATGAATTGTTGCCTGCGGCTTCTTACAGTTTGGTACAGCAAGTCAATGACCGAGGTGTGTATTCTTTTTGTATGTGTCCGGGCGGATTTATTGTACCTGCGGCAACGGCTAATGGCGAAGTGGTTGTGAATGGTATGTCGCCTTCAAAACGAAATAATTTGTTCGCCAATTCTGGGATTGTGGTTGAAATAAATGTTGATAGAGACTTACATAAATATGAACATTTTGGGGCATTAAAAGGTTTGGAATATCAAAAAAATTTAGAAAAAATGGCGTTCACCGCAGGCGGACGAAGTCAGGTAGCACCAGCTCAACGTTTAACCGATTTTGTAGAAGGTAAACTGTCAACAGATTTGAATCCTTCATCTTACCAGCCAGGATTGAATTCGGCGCCATTGCATTCTTTATTGCCAAAATTAATAGGAAGTAATTTGAGAAAAGGGTTTCAGGCTTTCGGACAAAAAATGAAAGGCTATTATACTTCAGAAGCTAATGTTGTTGGTGTGGAATCTAGAACATCATCGCCAGTTAGTATTCCAAGAAACGAGCGTTTAGAACATCCTCAAATTCAAGGGTTGTTTCCTTGTGGAGAAGGTGGCGGTTATGCCGGCGGTATTGTATCAGCTGCCATGGATGGGGAACGTTGTGCTGAAGCAGCCATTGTTGGTCTATAAAATTTAAGCATATGACGGAAAAACAAAAAATGTTAGCGGGTGAGATGTATAATCCGTCCGATCCAGAATTAATGAAAGAGCGCCATCGCGTACGTTTATTGTTCCATAAATTCAATAGCATGAGTGAAGAATACATGGAGGAACGTACTAAAGTTTTATATGAAATTTTTAAGGAAGCAGGAGAAAACTTATTTGTGGAACCACCGTTTCATTGTGATTATGGTAGTAATATTAAAGTCGGTAACAATGTATTCATGAATTTTAATTGCTGTATTTTAGACGTAGCCACCGTAACGATTGGCGATAATTGCATGTTTGCTCCAAACGTTCAAATTTATACGGCTACACATCCTTTAGAGCATAAATTAAGGAACAGTGGTAAAGAATACGCAAAGCCGATAACCATAGGTAATAATGTATGGATTGGAGGGGGTGCTATCATTTGTCCGGGTGTGACTTTAGGCAATAACACGGTTGTTGGGGCAGGTGCCGTTGTTACTAAAAGTTTTCCAAATGATGTTGTTATTGGAGGAAATCCTGCTAAAGTAATTAAGACCATTAATAATAATTAATTCTTATTTTTGCACAACTAAAAAACAACTACATGAATGCATATATATTTCCAGGTCAGGGCGCACAATTTTCAGGAATGGGCTTAGACCTTTATACAAATTCACCTTTAGCCAAGGAATTATTCGAACAAGCTAATGATATTCTAGGTTTTAGGATTACGGATATTATGTTTGAAGGGTCTGCCGAAGACCTAAAAGAAACGAAAGTAACCCAACCAGCCATATTTTTGCACTCGGTTATTTTAGCAAAAACATTAGGCGATAGTTTTAAGCCAGATATGGTTGCGGGGCATTCCCTTGGTGAATTTTCAGCCTTAGTTGCCAATGGCGCTTTAAATTTTGAAGATGGATTGAAATTGGTTTCCCAACGTGCTATGGCCATGCAAAAAGCTTGCGATTTACAACCAAGTACCATGGCAGCTGTTTTAGGTTTGGAAGATAGTATTGTGGAAAGAATATGTGCTTCAACCGAAGGTGTTGTTGTTGCGGCAAACTATAATTGTCCAGGTCAACTAGTAATTTCCGGCGACATTGATGCTGTTAACAGAGCTTGCATTAATGGAACCAGCTAGAGAAGAATTAGCTGCTGCTATTGAAAATACAGTATTTAGTAAACCAAACTGCCCGATTTATCAGAATGTTATAGCCCAAGCTGTTATTAATGAAAACGAAATTAAATCAAATTTAATTTCGCAATTAACAGCGCCAGTGCGTTGGACACAATCAGTACAACAAATGATTTATGATGGCGCTACTTTATTTACTGAAGTGGGGCCTGGAAACGTTTTACAGGGTTTAGTAAAGAAGATTTATAGAGATGCTGAAACGACATCGGCAACCTTGTCTTAATCAAAAAACAGATGAAGTTCTCCAAACGGTCTATTTATATTATATTGGTTATTGTCCTGACAATTACAGTTGACCAAATATCCAAAATACTTGTAAGAGCTCACATTGAACCGCAAACAGAAATACAGCGTGGTGAACGCATATCATTAATTGGAGATGCATTCATAATGATGAATGTTGAAAATGCGGGGGCATTTTTAGGAATGGGAAGTGATTTGAATCCGACACTCAGGCTAGTCTTCTTGCTTATTTTGCCCATTATTGTTTTAGTATTTGTGTTGCGTTATATTCTTAAAGATAAAAGCTTAGATAATTGGTCGCTTTTCGCTTTTTCAAGTATTATTGGAGGAGGAATAGCGAACGTTTTTGACCGTATTGTTTATGGTTCTGTAACCGATTTTTTCTTTATTGATTTAGGAGGCGTTTTCAAAACGGGCATTTTTAATATGGCAGATTTATCAGTAACAACAGGTATGATTATCCTTGTATTACTAAGTTTCAAAAAGAAAAAAGTTGTGGAATAAAAAAGTGCAGCTAATTTAATTTATTAGCTGCACTTTTTTTATTCAATGAGATATTATTTTCCTCTTACAACTTGTTCCCATTTCCAAGCAGAACGCATAGCGTCATCTAATGTTAATTCTGATTTCCAGCCTAATTCATCATTGGCTTTCTTGGTGTCTGCATAAGCAGAAATGACATCACCTTCGCGTCTACCAACGATTTTATAATTCAGTTTTTCACCAGATACTTTTTCAAAAGAATGAATGACTTCCAATACAGAACTTCCTTTTCCAGTACCTAAATTGAAAGTTTCATAATTGGATTTATGCTTGTTTTCTAAAAGACGTTTTAAGGCTATAACATGCGCTTTAGCCAAATCAACTACGTGAATATAATCTCTAATACAGGTACCATCAGGTGTTGGATAATCATTGCCAAAAACAGACAGTTGTTCTCGGATTCCTATAGCGGTTTGGGTAATAAATGGCACTAAATTTTGAGGTACACCAATAGGCAATTCCCCAATTTTAGCAGATTCATGTGACCCTACTGGATTAAAGTAACGTAACGCAATGGCTTTTATAGTTGGGATTACTTTACAAGTATCCCTAATAATTTCTTCACCTATTTGCTTGGTGTTTCCGTATGGTGATTCTGCCAGTTTTACAGGAGCATTTTCGGTAATGGGTAATTCATCTGCTTGTCCATAAACCGTGCAAGAAGAGCTAAATATAAAACTTGCAGAAGGCAATTTTTTTAATTCCTTAAGAATATAAACCAATGTACTTATATTGTTTTCATAATATAATAAAGGTTCTTGTACACTTTCACCAACCGCTTTACTGGCGGCAAAATGGATCACACCTTTTATGTTATTGTGTTTTTTGAAAAAATCCTCAACAGGTTCTTTGTCTTTTAAATCCAGTTTTTCAAATAAAGGTTTTTTGCCTGTTATGGATGTAATACCCTCTAGTACATCTATAGAAGAATTTGATAAATTATCAACAATAACGACTTCATAGCCTTCATTTTGTAATTCAACAACGGTATGGGATCCAATAAAACCCAATCCGCCAGTTACCAATATTTTATCCATTTATAAAGTTTATAATCGTTGAGGTTATGTAATTAATTTGTTCATCATCTAATTCAGTGTGCATTGGTAATGAAATGACTTCTTTAACCAATAGATTTGTAACAGGAAAATCGGCTTCATTATATCTGGAATCTGCGTATGCTTTTTGCTTATGAAGTGGAATGGGATAATAAACCCCACAAGGAATGGATTTTTCGTTTAGATGCTTAACTAAAGCGTCTCTATCAACACCTTTTAATCTTAGCGTATATTGATGAAATACGTGGCAGTCGCAAGTATCACAAATCTCAGAACAACCATTGCTAACTTTAGGGGTAATGATGGCATCCATGCTTTTAAAAGCATTGTTGTATTTTTTTGCAGCAATTTGTCTGGCTTTATTGTAATTGTTCAAATAAGGTAATTTGGCATCCAATACGGCAGCTTGAATGCTGTCCAATCGAGAATTAACGCCAACCACATCATGATGATAGCGTTCATACATACCATGATTTACAATGCCTCTAAGCGTATGGGCTAAATCGTCGTCATTTGTAAAAATAGCACCGCCATCTCCGTAACATCCTAGATTTTTGGATGGGAAAAATGAGGTTGCACCCACATGGCCAATAGTTCCGGCTTTCACTTTTTTGCCATTTTTGTAAGTATAATTAGCGCCAATTGCTTGTGCATTATCTTCAATAACATATAAGTTATGGGCATTCGCAAGTTCCATAATCGCTTCCATGTTAGCACATTGTCCGAACAAATGAACAGGTACTATGGCCTTGGTTTTTGGAGTTATGGCTTTTTTTATGGCCTCTATATTAATGTTAAAATCATCTTCATTAACATCAACCAAAACAGGGGTTAATTGTAGTAAAGCAATAACTTCAACTGTGGCGGCAAAGGTGAAATCGGCAGTAATAACTTCATCGCCGGGCTTTAAACCTAATCCCATCATGGCAATTTGTAAAGCATCTGTTCCGTTAGCACATGGAATAACATGCTTAACATCTAAATACTGTTCTAAGTTTTTTTGAAATTCATGAACTTTAGGGCCATTAATAAATGTGGTAGTTTCAATAACCTCTTGAATGGAGACATTTACAACATCCTTGATTTGGGCGTATTGACCTTTTAGGTCAACCATTTGAATTTTCTTCATCTAAAAAAATTACAGACCATTTAGGTATGGTCAATTTTAATAACTCCTAAATTTAGTTTAGTGGTATACAAAATTACAAAATTCATTGAAGCAATTGATTAATTTATTTTAAAGAAATGTATTTTAGCATCAAAGAAAAGGAATTGGGTTTT
>NCDW01000250.1 GCA_002280395.1 Flavobacteriales bacterium 32-35-8 | reverse complement strand
CCATCCATTTTGGGCATTTTTATATCGCAAAGAATCAAATCAAAATCATCATTTTTAATCTTTTCGATACCTTCCACACCATCTTGGGCTTCTTCAACTTGATAGGTATCATTTTCTTCGGAAAGAATTTTAGCCAGTACACGTCTTATAGCTGCTTCGTCTTCTATTATTAAAATTTTTGGCATTTCTTTTTTATTTAAGATTAAAGATATGAGATAATAGACTAAAGATTAAAGACATCAACCCAAAAAACATCTGCATTATATAAAATGAGGTTTTCTATTATTATCATTGTTTTATAAGTCTAAACTCTCTAATTGATTGTTTAATTATCTTTTTAATCATTTATTAAACAATTACATTTTTAATTTGCAAATTAAACCTTAAAGATAAAAAACTCAAGTCTCATGTCTATTATCTTTTATCTATTGTCTATTTCTTTTGTCTGACCTATAACATGAATATCTCTTTGCGGAAATGGTATGGAAATATTATGTTCCCTAAATAATCGGTCTATTTCAAAACGGATATCACTTTTTGGAACATTAGCAGCAAAACTATCCCCTAAGGTAAATACGACTTTAAAGTCTAATGAACTATCGCCAAAATTATCAAACAGTACTATAACTTCTGGCTCAGGCAACACGTCAGGATGCGTACTTGCTGCTTGTATTAATAGCTTTCTCACTAAGTGAACATCGCTACCATAAGCAACCCCAACATCAACAGACTCCCTTGTTAAGGTTCCATTTTGTGTCCAATTATAAAGACTGTTGTCTAAATACAAATGATTAGGAATAATCAAAACCCTATTATCCCTGGTTACAGCTCTAGTTGTTCTCAATTTAATCTCTTCTACTCGTCCTACCTTTCCATCAATTTCTATAATATCGCCTACATGAACCGTTTGGTCAATTAAAATAAACACCCCAGAAATGATATCTTTGAATAATGTTTGAAGGGCTAAACCAATACCAATCATTAATGCCGCAGAAGCTGCAAAAATGGCCGTAACATCTACACCTAATCCATTTAAGGTAATGAGCAAAATGATTAAATAAACCAACCATCTAAAATATCCATAAACCACATTAAACTTACCTTTATTATCTTCTGGAAGGTTTCTGGTGATTATTCTTAAAACCAATCTCAATACAAGTGTGGTTATAAAAATAATGGTAATAACAATTAATACATCTTTAACCGAAATACTGATATCCTTAGAAAAATCGACATGTTGATTGAGAAACTTACTTGTTTTTTCCCAAAGAGAACTTTCTTTAATTTTTTCTTCTATTTTTTGTAACTCCTGATTCATTTTAATACTTCATCCATTTTATTAATTCCTTGTAACTCGGTTTTTTACCATACATTAAAATACCTACTCGGTAAATTTTTGCGGCAAACCATACGATTAAAATAAAGGTGCCAATTAAAATTAATAATGACAACATTTGTTGCCATAAAGGCACACCAAAGGGAATGCGCATTAACATTACCACTGGTGATGTAAATGGTATAAACGAAAATACGGTTGAAACGGTACCGTGAGGATCTTCAATTACTGTAAAAAAACCAATGTAAACCGCCAATATTAATGGCATCATTACTGGTAATAAAAATTGTTGCGTGTCGGTTTCATTATCTACAGCGGCACCGATAGCTGCATATAATGAACTGTATAGTAAATATCCACAGATAAAAAATAGAATGAATGCAATAATAAGATTGGTAATGGGCAGATTGTAAAAAGCGGTCATAAAATCCTGTACTTGCATATTCGCCTCTGGATTTTCCATGGCTTGTTGCATCATTTGTTGCTGTGGTGATTGCATTTGGGCAACATCAATCCCAAAAACAGCAGAAATAATAAATAACAAAACACCTCCCAATACAATCCAAACTAGAAATTGAGTGATTCCAGCCAACGATGTTCCAATGATTTTCCCCAACATTAATTGGACTGGCTTTACTGAAGAAATAATAACTTCAATAATGCGACTTGTTTTCTCTTCAATAACGCTACGCATGATCATATTACCATAAATAATGATGAACATAAACAGCAGATAACCTGCTAAACCTCCAAAAATAAGCTTTATAACACTGTCTATCTTAGAGGTTTTCTGACCATCAAAACTTTCTTGTTCAATAGAAACAGTAGCTTTTGATGTTTTTATTTTTTCAATATCAACGCCTTCATTTTGCAACTTTAGGTCTGTAAGCTTATTTTCTAAAATGCCTTCTAAATCTGAAATTAAGTTAAGAGACGGTGATTCTTCTGAATAAAATTCCATGTGTTGTGGAATAAAATTTATGGTGTCTAATTTACCTATATATAATAATCCGTAATTAGATGTTTCCTTAACAATCGCCTTAGCATCTGTTAAAGTCATGTCTTCAAACACATTGTATTTGGTGTGTTCAGTATTTTGAAACGCGTCTTTTACCAACCCTGATTCATCTAAAATGGCAATAGTGCGTTGTTTATCATTATTTAATTGCGACAAATAGGCGACAACAGATATTAGAATAATCATAATAATCGGACTTAAAAAAGTCATGACTATAAACGATTTGTTTTTAACTTTTGTAAAATACTCGCGTTTTATGATGAGTGGTAAATGGTTCATACTGTTAGTTATTCTTTACTGTTTGAATAAAAATATCGTTCACGCTTGGTATCAATTCCACAAAATGGGACACCTCTCCTTTGGAAGTTAAAAAACTCAATAAATCGTTAGCTTTATCGTTTTCTGAAAGTTTTATATTGAGTTTCAACTCATCGCCTAAGGTTTTAAAATTAGCGGGTGCTATTTGAAACTTTTGCGACAATTCTTGTTCCAAACTGAATTTCTCTGAAACTTTAATACCAACCTCAAACGTGTTGGTCTTAAATTGGCGTTTTACATCCAATAATTTGCCATCTAATATTTTATTCGATTTATGTATCAACATAATATCATCGCACAATTCTTCAACGGATTCCATGCGATGGGTAGAAAAAATAACCGTAGCACCATCATTTCGCAATTGTAAAATTTGGTCTTTAATTAAATTGGCATTGATGGGGTCGAAACCCGAAAAAGGTTCATCAAAAATCAATAATTTCGGATTGTGCAAAACCGTAACCACAAATTGTATTTTTTGAGCCATACCTTTTGAGAGTTCTTGGATTTTCTTGTCCCACCAATCTCCTATTTCAAGACGTTCAAACCAATATTTCAAACGTATTTTGGCTTCTGCTTTGCTTAAACCTTTTAACTGTGCCAAATACAAGGCCTGCTCGCCCACTTTCATGGTTTTATACAACCCCCGTTCTTCTGGCAAATAGCCGATATCTTTTATATGATTTGAGTTAAGTGCAGAACCATCTAAAAAAACGCTGCCACTATCGGGCATGGTTATCTGGTTTATAATTCTAATAAGGGTTGTTTTTCCTGCACCGTTTGGCCCCAATAATCCGTAAATACTTCCTTTGGGAACCGTTAGAGACACATTA
>NCDW01000249.1 GCA_002280395.1 Flavobacteriales bacterium 32-35-8 | reverse complement strand
AAAGATGAAAACCTATGAAAATAACATTTTACGGACATTCTAGTTTAGGCATCGAAGTAAATGATGTTACTATACTGGTAGATCCTTTTATAACAGGAAATCCCAAAGCTTCCCATATAAACATAGATGCGTTGGAAGCCGATTATATATTATTGACCCACGCGCACCAAGATCATATTTTAGATGTTGAAAACATAGCCAAAAGAACAGGTGCCATAGTGGTCTCTAATTTCGAAATTGTGTCACATTTTGAAAAACTTGGCATCGAAGGACATCCTATGAACCATGGTGGCCAATGGGATTTTGAGTTTGGTAATGTAAAATATGTGAATGCCATACATTCATCGTCATTTCCAGATGGCACTTATGGCGGACAACCTGGAGGTTTTGTCATTGAAGGCGAACATAAAAACATATACATTGCTGGTGATACGGCTTTGACGTTTGATATGAAACTCATTCCGCTTCAAACCAAATTGGATTTAGCCATTTTGCCTATTGGGGATAACGGCAAGTGATTTTGTACAATGTGATAAGGTTTTAGGTTGCCATTTTGATACGTTTGGCTATATTGAAATTAATCATGATGAAGCAAAACAAGCCTTTTTTGAAAAAGGAAAAGACCTGATGCTTTTAGGGATTGGTGAAAGTATAGAGCTATAAATGATAACAGCATCCTATAAAAAGTATATATTAAATTTCAAACAACCTAGTGGAACATCCCGAGGGATTTTAAAGACCAAGGAAACTTGGTTTGTAACCCTTCAAGAAGGCACAAAACAAGGTATTGGTGAATGTGGCATTTTTAGAGGTTTGTCCGTTGATGACAGGCCAGATTACGAGGCTAAATTAGAATGGACTTGCCAAAATATTCAGCTAGGTTTGGATGTTCTTTTAGATGAATTAATAGCATTCCCCAGTATTCAGTTTGGTTTGGAAATGGCATTTAAATCATTGTATTCTGAAAACGGATTCGAATTATTTCCTTCAGCATTTACAAAAAGCACCGATAATATTTCAATAAATGGGTTGATTTGGATGGGTTCTGAAGCTTTTATGAAACAACAAATCAAAGAAAAAACAGAAGCTGGTTTTACTTGTATAAAAATGAAAATTGGCGCTATCGATTTTCACACGGAAATCAATCTTTTAAAATCCATCAGAAAAGAATTTACTTCAAAAGATATTGAATTGCGTGTGGATGCCAATGGTGCTTTTTCTTATTCCGAAGCCTTGGAAAAATTAAAAATATTATCAGAATTCGATTTACATTCCATAGAACAACCCATAAAGCAAGGTCAGATTGAAAATATGGCAGTTTTATGTGAACAAACGCCATTGCCAATTGCCTTAGACGAAGAATTAATTGGAATATTTGGTGTAACACAAAAACAAATGTTACTACAAACTATAAAACCTCAATATATCATTTTAAAACCTAGTTTAGTTGGAGGTTTTAAAGGTTGTGATGGATGGATTGAAATAGCTGAAAGGTTAAATATTGGCTGGTGGATAACCAGTGCCCTAGAAAGTAATGTTGGGTTAAATGCCATTGCCCAATATACTTATATGAAACATAACGAGATGCCTCAAGGACTTGGAACTGGTAGTTTATTTACAAATAATTTTGAGTCGCCTCTTGTAGTTAAAAATGGTACATTGCATTACGATAACTCAAAAAAATGGACATTTAATTTATAAAATATGTATATAGAACAAGCTTTTAAGGTGTTGCATGAGTGGTGGCGTTATTTTGTAGGACTTATAATTGTAATATTAGCAGTTATAGCAGGTCAAATTCCATTCACGGTAGCTGTTTTGATGAAATCGTTTAAAGATGGAGAGGGTTTACAGGGAATGGATAATTCAAAAATAATGTCATTCCTAGAACCCAATTTAAACCTTTTTTTGATGCTTTTGTCATTTGCTGTGGGTTTAGTTGTATTACTTTTTGTCGCTAAATTCTTGCACAGGCAAACAGTTGTACAATTAACAACAGCCAGAAGTAAAATTGACTGGAAACGCTTTTGGTTTTCATTTTTTTTATGGGGAATTATATCAAGTGGTTTTATATGGTTTGAATACATAATGTCGCCTGAAAATTATGTTTTTAATTTTAAATTGGTTCCTTTTTTAATTCTTTTGGTCATTGCTATTGTTTTTATTCCATTACAGACCAGTTTTGAAGAATATTTATTTAGGGGTTATTTAATGCAAGGTATAGGAGTCGTTGCTAAGAACAGATGGCTACCATTATTAATAACATCATTTGCTTTTGGATTATTACATATTGCAAATCCCGAAGTTGATAAATTGGGATATAGTATTATGATTTTTTACATAGGAACTGGGCTGTTTTTGGGAATTATGACGTTGATGGATGAGGGTATGGAACTATCACTTGGTTTTCATGCGGCGAATAATTTTTTTGCGGCTATTTTTGTTAGTGCAGATTGGACTGCCTTGCAAACCCATTCTGTCTTAAAAGACATCTCAGAACCATCTAAAGCCATATTAACTGAAATGATTATGCCAGTTTTCATTGTTTTCCCTATTTTACTTCTAATAATGTCCAAAAAATATGGATGGAAAAATTGGAAAGATAAATTATTTGGAAGTATTTTAGTGCCTGAAAATGACACCATAAAAAGTATAGGAAATCATGATTAAAACGCCACCAACCTTTGATAAAGTCCATTTAAAATTTAAACTAAATTCTGGTCATTATACTTATGATGATTTGTATGATGTCGCTTATAGTTTCATTAAGGAAGGCGAGTATTATGAGGAGGTTTTTGGTCATTTTTTAATGGATTGGTTGGATAAAAAAGATTACATCACCATTAAAACGTCTGGTTCTACTGGTAAGCAGAAAACTATTGAGGTAAAAAAGCAGGCTATGGTAAATTCTGCTATTGCTACGGGTGATTTCTTTAATTTAAAACCAGGAAACAAAGCATTACATTGTTTGCCATCAAATTACATTTCCGGTAAGATGATGTTGATAAGGGCCATGATTTTAGGTTTAGAATTAGATATTGTTAATCCAACATCCGAGCCCGTGTTTTTAAAAAACAAAAAATATGATTTTTGCGCCATGACTCCCATGCAGCTGCGAAATACGCTTGATAGAACCCACAATATTGAAACCATAATTGTAGGAGGCTCAAAGGTTACCAATTCTTTAAAAGAAGCCATAGTTAACCATCCTGCAAAAATTTTTGAGACTTATGGAATGACAGAGACCGTAAGCCATTTTGCTTTAAAGCAATTGAATAATTTTACAGATGATCAGCACAATAAACAACAACATTTTAAGCTATTGCCCGGCATAACCATATCTCAAGATGATAGAAATTGTTTGGTCGTAGAGGTTCCCTATATTTCGCCAGACAAGATAGTTACTAATGATGTAGTTGAAATACATTCTGAAACTGAATTTGAGTGGATAGGACGCTATGATAATGTGGTTAATACAGGTGGTGTTAAAGTATTCCCTGAGCAAATTGAAAATAAACTTGCTGGTATTATAGACAAGCGATACATTATAGCTTCTGAGCCAGATGAGGTTTTGGGCGAAAAATTGATATTAGTTGTTGAAGATAAAACCAATGAATTAGATCCATCCGTTTTTGATGGTCTTGAAAAATTTGAAAAGCCGAAAGTTGTTTATAATCTAGAAAAATTCAACGAAACGGGTTTTGGTAAAATTCAGCGTAAAAAAACGCTAGCCTTATTAAATCTTTAAATTTTCGATAGCCAAATTATAATCATACTGTAAATCTTCATGTAAAGAACTAACAATCTTTTTGATGAGTATGATTTGCCTTTTGTAGATGTTTTCCAGTTGTAAACTATTCTTGATACTGGGTTTAAAGGCTTTCATTTTTTCACAGAAATAAAGCAACAACTCTACTTCGGTTTCTTTTTTTTGTGAGTAACGAATGTGTTTTTTTGTCTGTGTTAAAATCTTTCGAATGCTTTTTCTTATGTAGAAGTAGCTGTTTTTATTTATAGATTCAAATCCTTCATCC
>NCDW01000248.1:3229-7228 GCA_002280395.1 Flavobacteriales bacterium 32-35-8 | reverse complement strand
AAATCAATTGTTGAAGAAATTTTAAATCATAATGGTAGAAAGCTAAATCACTTTCCCAGTTTCTTGTGAGCATTAAAAGGTGATTCAAACTGGCTTCTTGGATAAAATTATCTTTGGGTCTATATCTGAAATTATCCATAACGGTCTTTTTGCAAACTTCCCCTAAGTTAAAGGATGTGAGATGCATTATCAATGATGGATATCATCTAAGGGATTAAAAAATAGTTTTTAAGAAATTATTTTACCGTCTTCCATAGTGATGATTCTGTGGGTGCGTTTGGCAAAATCTTCATCATGAGTGACGATTAAAAGGGACAAGCCTGCTTCTTCACTCAATGTCTTGAAAATATTAAAAACATTTTCTGAATTATGACTATCCAGATTTCCAGTAGGTTCATCACCCATAATGATTGTTGGATTGTTGATTAAGGCTCTTTGATAGTAAGTAATGAAACTGAAAAACAAACCCAATATGTTTGTTGCGTATGTGTGATAATGTATCTCGACTTTGATGCGTGATTAATTCATTGTTTAAATATAACTCTCCTTCATAATCTGTATCCATGGTAGAAAGAATATAGAGTAAAGTTGATTTCCCACAACCGGATTTTCCCATAATGGAAACAAATTCGCCAGTATCAATTCCAAAGCTAATATCTTTAAGAACCTGAAATTTTGTTGGCTTATTGAAATATTTATTAATCTGTCTTGCTTCTAGAATACGTGCCATATCATTGTCCTCTTATGATGGTTACTGGATCTATTTTCTTTGCTTTTTTTGAAGGAAGGTAACCAGCCAAAAAAGTCGAAATCATTGCAAATGAAAAACCGAAGATGAAAAATATGGGATTTATGTTAACGGGATATGTAGTAACCGTTGGCAATGCAGCTGTTTTAAAAGGAAGGGTGCCTATTAAACTTGCCAGTCCATAGCCAAGTAACAAACCTAAAACACCACCTAAAAACCCAATAATCATGGCTTGGCTCATAAAGATATACTGTACGTCTTTACCCGAAAAACCAGTGGCTTTTAAGATGGCAATATCATTCATTTTTTCGTAAATAAGCATATTCAAAATATTATAAATGCCAAATCCGGCAACTATAAGCAAGGTAATGGATACGGCATAAGTAATAAGGTTTCTAATGGTAGTTCCTGTTTCAAATTGGGCATTGGCCGTTTTAATATCTACTGCTTTTAAATTGAATTGTTGCTCTATTTTTTTGGACATGGGAAATGCCAAGTCGATGTCTTTCAATTTCACACTAATGTCTGTAACGTAATTCCCTGTTTCCCCCAGAATGCGTTGCACTGTTTTGAGATTGGCGAAACTTTGAATAGCATCAATATCGGCGATGCCACTTTGGTAAAAGCCCACTATTTTTAAAGGAAACACATCACCATTAATAGTGCTTATCTGAACACGGTCGTCAACGGATAATGACATCTTTTCTGCTATCCCAATGCCAAGTAAAATGCCATTGTCAGTAATGTCCAAGGCATCTGGCGAACCTTCTACAATGTAATCTTTAAAGTTGAATAGATTAGCTTCCTCAATAGCATGAATGCCTGTGAGGTAGCCGCCAATTTCAATGGATCCCGCTATGTAAAAAATGGAGGTTTTAATTTGTGGTAGTGCCCCTCTAACGTTTGTATTGGTTTCTAAATATTGAATGATTGGCAACGCATTGTGAATTTTTTTTTGACTCAATTTTGGTTTTATGGAATGTACTACATTAAAACTATTGTTTAATTCATCATAAAGGGCTAATGGTTGTTTTTTGGAAGGCGCTATCTCATTATATATATGGATATGGGGTGTTTGATTCAATATCAAATCATCCAACATGGTATTCAAGCCAGTCATAAAACAAACCAGAGTGATGTAAGAACCAATGCCAAAAGTAACGCCCAATGCGGCAATGGATGTTTGTTTGATTTTGGTTATTAAGTGGGTTTTGGCGATATTTAGAATAACCTTCCAGTTCATCAGTTATTTGTTTTATAGATGTATGTGTTTTTGGTAATTCCATTGGTTATTTCAACATACTCCATATTCTGTAAACCGGTTTTAACGTTTACAATACCTTCGTCTGTCTCCACTTTGTCGCCTTCAATCAAATAATCTTTTGGGATGGACAAGACATGTTCTTTTGTAGCTATAATGATATTGGCTTCTCCTGAAAGACCGGGATATAATATATCTGGTGGGTTTTCAAAAACAGCTTCAATTTTAAAAGTTTGATTGCGCTCATCTTTTTTAGGATAAATTTTCGAAATTTTCCCTTTAAAAACGGTGTTATTATAGGCATCTAAATGAATTAAAACATCTTGATTTAATGTAATGTGTACAATATCTACTTCATCTACCAACAAATCAATTATAAAATTAGTGGCACTGCCAATTGTGGCAACTGGTTCCATGGTGTTTACAATTTCCCCAGGTTCTTTGTAGAGGGCATATACTTTACCATGCATCTTGCTTTTTACTGTATAATCTTTAGTACTTAGCAAGGCGGTTTGATAATTGTTTTCGGATTGTTTTACAGTGGTTTGTAATTCGTTTTTTGTTCTCTCAAAATTATTTTGAAGTGTTTGTAAATTGTTTTTAGATAGTTCGTAATTCAATTTTTTTGTATCATAATCTATTTTAGATCCAATCTTTTGATCCCAAAGATTTTTTTGCCTGAAATAGTTAATGGAATCGTTTTTAAATTTAAGATTGGCAGCATGTATTTGATCTATAATGCCACTTAAAACAGCCGCTTTTCCATTGTAATTTTCTTTTGAAAGTTCCAAAGCTAATTTGGCATTTTGGGCATTAAGCTTGGGCGTGTTGTTAATAATCTGTATAATCGCTTCATTTTTTAAAACAACATCGCCTTCATCAACTAAATTAGCATCTACAATACCAGCAACAATGGCATATACTTGATACAAGCTATCGGGTTGTATGGTAACTGAAGAATATACCGATTCCATTAAAGGCCCTTCAGTTGGAAGTATTCTATCTCTGTTTTTGGAACAAGAAGTCATCACGAGAAAAAGGCATATTAATGTTGTTTTCATGATTAATAGGCTAATTTGGCTTGTAATAAAATGTATTCATATAAGTTGTTGGCATCAATGACACCTACAAGCTTTTCTCCATTTAAAACGGGTAAAAATGATTTTTTTTCAGAAAAGATGATATCATAGACGTCATGGAGAGCGTCATTATCCTTAACGGTTTTAAAAGTTGTTTCCATAATATCCTTTACCATAACATTTTTATTGGAGTTGTCAATAATGTTTTTATGGTATAAAATGCCTTTAACCTTTTGGTCTTCCATAACAACGAAATTATGTTCTGTTCCAGAGATAATTTTGTTAACGACTAAGTCTATGGAGTCGTTTGGATTAAAAGTAGATATATCAATAATCATAGCTTCTTCAACACTATGTCCTTTAAGTAAGGCCAAATCTTTGACTATTTGATTTTCACCAAAAGCACCTAAAAACACAAAAAGCGCAATGATAATTAAAAATGGATCGTATAATAACCCTAACAATAAAAACAGTATGGCTATAAATTGCCCAATGGTTGAGGCTATTTGAGTGGCTTTTACACGACTCATTTTTATAGCCAAAAGGGCTCTTAAAATACGGCCACCATCCATAGGGAATGCTGGAATTAGGTTAAAAACAACCAAGCCAACATTAACTAAGTACAAATAGAACAAAAAACTTTGCAGGGTGTAGCTGGTAAGCGCATCAAAGGTTTCCGTAAAATTTAAATGCATAAATTCATCTAAGGGAACCACGAAATAGAGGAAAAGGGCAATAATGACATTGACTAATGGGCCAGCTAATGTAACCAAGAGTTCTTGTTTTGGCGATTCGGGTATGCGCTCTAAACTTGCCATGCCACCAATGGGAAGCAATGTTATTTTTTTAGTATGGATACCAAAGCGTTTGGCGGTTAAAGCATGTCCAAATTCATGTAAAATGACGCATAC
>NCDW01000248.1:0-3191 GCA_002280395.1 Flavobacteriales bacterium 32-35-8 | reverse complement strand
AAACGGCCAATATGAGAGCTAGATTAAATAATGCACTTTTGATAGTGCCATCACGATTTAATTCGCTTAAAACAACCCATACAATTAAAAAAAAGAATGTCCAATGTACTATTATTTTAATGCCTGAAATACTGCCCAAATTTAAATTTGCTTTCATAATGAAGTAAATTAATGTTTTACATTTCAGTTCTATTGTTCATACTTTCTGATAATCCATTTTCCATCTTTGTTCGTGGTGGCTATTAAGTGGTCTGAAATAAATTTAGAAGAGATTTTTAAAGGTTTTTTAATATATTTTTTATCTAAAATGATATTGATAGGTTCAGATAAATAATCTTTTACATTCCCATTGGTATCTATAATTACCTCAAAGTATCTGTTATAAACCATTCTTTTGTTTAATATCTCATTGGTACCGATGACTTCTGTAACCAACTTTAATGCAAAAGCAGTATTGTTATTAAAATTTAAGGCTTTTAAAAATTGTGGTTCGATAACCGTTTTGCCACTCTTGTCAATATATCCAAAGTATGGGATATCATTTTTGTTTTCAGAAATTAAGCATCGGTCATTTTTAAAAAGAGGATACATGCCGTCTGCGGTTTCGGTTAAAACCAAATCATCTCTAAAATCTATGACAATATTACCATTGCCATTTATAAATCCCCATAAATTTCCTTTTTTAACAGCAGCAACATCCTCATGAAATTTGGAAATATAATCGAAACTTTCTTGGCTTTGGGTAAATCCCAAGATAGGAATCAGCAGAAATGCAATTTGCATACATATTACTTTTTTCATGACTCATACTTTTAAATATTCATATTTTAAAAGTATGGGGTTTTGTAATATTATAAAATGATATTCATCATGTAAGGGAAATCGATTTTACTTGCATAAGGTATTTAGAGCGATGTCTATCATGGTATGGAATGTGCTTTCGCGTTCATCGGCAGTTGTTTTTTCTTTGGTGACTAAAGAATCGGAGATCGTTAAAATCGTTAAGGCATTTACCTTGTATTTTGCAGCAATGGTGTATAATCCAGCTGTTTCCATTTCAACACAGAGGACTCCGAATTCCGCCCATTTTTTATAGAAGTCTGGGTCATCATCATAAAACTCATCGGCAGAAAGTACATTGCCGGCTTTAATGGGGATGTTATTTTCTTTCGCATAAATCGCCGCTTTCATAAAAAGCTCAAAATTGGCTGTAGGCGAGTAGTCGGCATTTATGAACCTGGAATTATTAATTCCCGATGTTGTTGAGGCCGCCATGGCTATGACAATATCCCTTATATTGATATCCTTTTGATATGATCCTGCGGAACCAACGCGAATCAAATTTTTTACACCATAATCATTAATCAATTCGTGGCAATAAATCAAAGCAGAAGGAATACCCATACCTGTACCTTGCACCGAAATAGGTTTTCCTTTGTAAGTGCCCGTAAAACCTAACATACTTCTAATATCATTGTAGCAAACTACATTTTCCAAAAAAGTTTCTGCAATCCATTTGGCACGCATGGGGTCACCTGGTAATAATACCGATTCGGCAATGGCTCCTTTTTTTGCTTCAATATGTATGCTCATTGATTAGTTACTTTTTATTTAATTCAATATTTAGTTTTGCCAAGAGCATCAATTCCGATTTGTTTTTACCAGAAAAACTTTCTGCAATGGCATTTGCCGTTTTTAGGATTAATCGGTTTACATTTTCTGTGTAAAGGTGTTTTTGTTCTTTTTTGTAGCTTATAAAATCATCATAGCAGGATTTTATATCAAACCCTTCATCATGAGTCTGGGATAACCAATCAAAAACAATTTCTATTTGATAAGCGGCATCGATTCCAAATTCATCTTCAATAACATCAACATTTAGCCATTCTTTTTTGACAAGCTCTTTGAGTCTGTTCCATTCAGCTTCGTGAACCTTATTATCTGCTGCTGCAATGGCATAAAATAGTTTACCTAAATTTTGATAAAACTTTAAGGTCATGTGCTTTTTTGTTTCCATTTTGTTTTTTTCTTAAACACAAATTTAAGTGCCGTTTTGTTATTTAAAAATGATATATATCATGGCTGCATTTCCTTATTAAATTATCACGGATTATTGAAACAATACCCTTATAATTAATACAATAAGTTTTATCTTTATAGGGCTTTTTAATCTAAGACAACTAATGTTCAAAAACAGCAGGGACATTTTTCAAATTTTATCTGATGCAGTTTCAGAGGGCATTGTTATTGTTGATACCGACCAAAATATTGTTTCTACAAATATCTCTGCAGATACCATGTTTGGCTATGATAAGAATGAATTAGTGGGAAAAAGGTTAAATGCTTTAATCCCAAAGAAACACCAATCCGATCATGGTAGTTATTTTAAGGCATTTTACGATAATAGTGATAAACGCAAAACAGGCCATGGAGGTGATTTATTTGGATGGCATAAAAACGGGTATCAATTTCCTATAGAGATTGGCTTGAATCCTTTTACGATTTTTGATAAAACGTATGTAATGGCTCTGATTATTGATATTTCAGACCGAAAAAAAGCAGAACAAGAACGCAATTATCTATCCAAAATTTTTGACGATTCTCTCAACGAAATCTATGTGTTTGATAGAGACTCGCTAAAATTCATAAATGTCAATTATGGTGCGCAAAAAAACCTAGGGTATTCGTTGGATGAATTAAAAGAAATGTGTCTGGCGGATATTAAACCGGAATTTAGTGAGAAAAAGTTTAAAAAGTTAACGGAACCATTGGTCAATAATATTAAAGACAAAATTGAATTCGAGACGATTCATAAACGCAAAGATGGTACCACTTATCCTGTGTATGTGAATTTAGAACTATCGGTTTTAGGTGAAAATAAAGTATTTGTAGCGATTATTTTAGATATAACAGAGCAACGTAACTACACCCAAAAATTAGAAAAAACGGTGGCGTTGAGAACAAAACAACTTAACATAGCACTTGAGCAGGAAAAAAATCTCAATGAATTAAAAACCAAATTTTTATCGTTGGTTTCCCACGAATTTAAAACACCATTGAGCACCATCTTGACATCAGCCATTCTTTTAAGCAAATACACATTGCAAGAGCAGCAAGATAAAAGGGAAAAGCATATTCAAACAATTACCGATAAAGTATATTATTTAAACAATATATTGGACGATTTTTTG
>NCDW01000013.1 GCA_002280395.1 Flavobacteriales bacterium 32-35-8 | reverse complement strand
CTTTATATACTTGCAAACAAAAAGAATGGTACTTTATACATTGGTGTTACTAATGATTTAGAACGCAGAATGTTCGAGCATAAAAATAAATTGATTGAAGGTTTTACCGAAAAATATGGTTTGAATAGGTTAGTCTATTTTGAAACTTATCAATATGTGAATGATGCCATAAAAAGAGAAAAGAACATGAAAAAATGGAAACGTCAGTGGAAAATAGATTTGATAGAAAAAGAGAATATAGAATGGAATGATTTATCTTCAGATTGGACTTTTTTAATTGAATAATGGATTCCTGCCTGCGCAGGAATGACAAACCAACGAGCATTTGCAAAAACCTTAATAATTGTAACTACTAAAAACATTCACGGTTCTTGGGATATTCAATAAAATTCGCAATAAAGAAATAAACACTCGTTTTGTCATTCCTGCGAAGGCAGGAATCCACAAAAATTAACAACTATAAAGAATGAGATTCCTGCCTTCGCAGGAATGACAACCTACTTCTTCTTATTCCGCCTATTATAATTCTTATCTCCTCGTGTTTTAGGTTTCTTATACTTCTCGGCAATTTTAAACTTATACGAACCCCCTAAATTTTCCTTTTTGTTCTTTTCGGATTTCTCATGAAAAGCAGGTCCCACATCTTCTGGTTTTCTATCGGGATTGTTGCGCTCTTTTATTTGCGGACGTTCCTCTTCAATCAACTGATCCGATATCTCAACAGCCTCAGGCAACTCCAATACAGGAATCTGCATATTCATTAAACTTTGAATATTTTCAATAGCTTCCGTGTCGCTTTCCGTAGTAAAAATAAGGGCTTCGCCTTCACGTTCGGCACGACCCGTTCTTCCAATACGGTGCATGTAATTTTCAGGATAATTTGGGGTGTCAAAATTAATGACATGCGACCGCGCCATGATATCGGTGGCGACTAAAATACGGTTCATGCCCGTTCTAAATTGCTCAATACTGCGTAAACGGTAATTTTGTGTTTTGTTGGAATGGATGACACATAACTCGTCATGAAAACGCTCGTCTAATTTGTCAAATAAACGATCCGCCATTTTTTTATTGGCAACAAAAATCAAGGTTTTATTAAAGCGTTCCTTGTCTTGCAGTAATTCAAATAAGAGATTGACTTTCGTGTAAAAGTTTGGAACCTCATAACGTAATTGTTTAATATTCTCTAGCGGTGTACCAGAAACGGCAATAGAAACACGTTCCGGACTCTTAAAAAAGTCATTGATTAAATCATCTACATCTTCCGTCATGGTTGCCGAAAACATGATATTTTGTCGGCGCTCCGGTAATAAATCAAAAATATTAATAAGCTGATGTCTAAATCCCAAATCCAACATCACATCCACTTCATCAATCACTAATTTTTGAATGGATTTCACTTGCAACACTCTGCTCAAAGCCAAATCGTAAAACCGTCCCGGTGTGGCTACCAAAATATCCAAACCTTCTGCAATCGCTTGTTTTTGGGTATTGATGTTCGTGCCACCATACACACCCAGAACGCGGGTATTCATGTATTTAGATAATTTTTCAATTTCCTCAACCACTTGCACCACCAATTCGCGTGTTGGTACCAACACCAAAATACGCGGATTTTCTTGTGTGGCAAACGGCAAATTTTTAAGAATGGGCAACATATAGGCAAAGGTTTTTCCAGTACCCGTTTGCGCAATACCAACCACATCTTTACCAGAACTCACTACATTAAAGGCGTGTTCCTGTATGGGCGTGGGCGTGGTAAACCCTAAATCGTCTAAGGCGTTATATAATGGGGTGTTTAAATTTAAATCTCTAAAATTCACTGTGCGTTATTTAGTTGGCAAAGTTACGTTTATTTATTTTTTTGTGGACTAAGCTAACTAACAATAGTTTGTTTATAAGTTTCAGGTAAATTCTTACTAGAAATATTTATATTTAACTAATTAAAAATTAACTCAGTAGATCTGAAAAAAATATATAATGAAAAGACACTTGATTTTTACAATATTTATTCTATTTACTTTTAGTCTTTCAGCACAAAATGACTCAATGGGTATTAAGCAATTCGTAATTAAAATAGATGAAAGAATACCTCAACTTCTAGAAGACTTTCTTGTTCCAGGTGCAGTCATCGGGATTATTGAAAATGGTAAAATTATTTTACAAAAAGGTTATGGTTTTTCAGATATTGAAAAAGGAATTAAAGTATCTACCAAAACGGGGTTCAATATTGGATCAATCTCAAAAACTGTAGCTGCTTGGGGAATAATGAAGTTAGTACAAGAAGGAAAAATTGATCTTGATGCACCCGCCGAAAAATATCTTACAAGATGGCATTTGCCTAAATCTGACTTTGATTCAAATAAAGTTACAATTAGAAGATTATTGAGTCATACAGCTGGATTATCATTACATGGATATCCCGGATGGTCACCAAATGATGAGCTGCCTACCATAGAAGAGTCTTTAAATGGCATAAATAATGGTCCAGGACGTGTTGAAATAATTATGGAACCAGGAACGATGTGGAAATATTCAGGAGGTGGGTTTACTATTCTTCAGTTAATAATTGAAGAAGTAACTGGAAAAAAATTCGAAGATTATATGCAAACTGAAATATTAAACCCTTTAGGTATGACAAATAGTAGTTATAAGATTGATGAAAGCATTTTAAATTTATCTTCTAATGAATATAATGGTTTTGGGGAGCAAATAGACTTTGAATTATTCACAGCTAAAGCTGCTGCAGGTTTACATACTACAATTGAGGATTTTACAATTTTTGCTCAAGCAAGTCTTTATAAAAGCGAAAACTACAATCAGCAAGTTTTATCAACAGCCTATGTTGAACAAATGATGATGCCTGAGCCAGAATCCAAGGGAATATATGGCTTAGGGTATCAAGTAGAATCAATTCCAAATACTGATATAATTTTAAAAGGACATGGTGGTGCAAACGATGGATGGCAAGCTTTGTTTATGGTTAATGATATTACGAATGATGGGTGTATTATGTTTACAAATGGAGGTGCTGGATATAATATCTACAGTCAAATATTTTGTGAATGGATGCAATGGAAAAAAGGAGAACCATCAAATGATAATTGTAAACGAGCACCTTCTATAGCAAATCAAATAAAGCACATTATAGACGTTGAAGGTATTGATAGTATTAATTCAAATTACTTTGAATTAAAAAAGAATGAATTAGATAAATACAATTTTTCAGAAGAACAATTAAATGCACTAGGCTATTTTTATTTAAAGAATGATGAAATTCAAAATTCAATTGCTGTCTTCAAACTAAATGTGGAAGCTTTCAAAAACTCTTTTAATGTGTACGATAGTTATGGAGAAGCACTTCTAAAAGGTGGATTTAAAACTGAGGCGATTGAGAATTATAAAAAATCTTTAGAATTAAACCCAGAAAATGAGAATGCTTTACAGGTTCTGAAGAAATTAGGTGTAAATTAATAATATATTCTAATTTGTTATTAATGTAAAGATAGTATTGAACTAGCCAAGAATCTTCCCATCAACCCCAACCCATACCCAACCTCAAAACAAATATTTACAATCACTCAACTTCAATCACAGAAATAATTTATATTGTAACCTCATTTAAAACCCATGGAAAAGCCAACATTTAAAGAAGCCTTAAAATTTTGGACAAAGCTTGGTTTTATAAGTTTTGGTGGCCCTGCGGGACAAATTGCCATCATGCACGAGTTTTTGGTTGACAAAAAAAAGTGGATAAGCGATAGCAGATTTCTACATGCACTAAACTATTGCATGGTGTTGCCAGGACCCGAAGCGCAACAGTTGGCAACTTATATTGGTTGGATGCTTCATGGCAAAAGGGGCGGCTTGGCAGCTGGGATTTTGTTTGTGTTGCCTTCCATGTTCATTTTGCTTGGCTTAAGTGCCATTTATGTTTCTTATGGCAATGTGCCTGTGGTATATGCGATGTTCAACGGACTAAAGCCTGCCGTGATTGCTATTGTTATTTTGGCGCTCATTAAAATTGGTAAAAAATCCTTGCTAAGTCCGTTTCACTATGTGGTCGCATTTGCCTCCTTTATTTGTATTTTCTTTTTAAATATACCGTTTCCGTTAATTATTTTCGGCGCCATTGTTACGGCAGCCGTTTCCAGAAAGTTTTTTCCATCGCTTTTTGAAAGGAGCAACAACAAAACCACCCAAAAGGAAACGGATGAAACCGATTTTTATATTAATAAGCACACCATCACACCAAACATAGGCTTTAAACCGTTGCGCTTTTGGAAACAAATAGGCGTTGGCGTGGTGCTTTGGATCATACCTTTACTGGCATTATACTTCTTGACAAGTGATTTTGAATTCTGGAAAAAGCTATCCGTTTTCTTTACCAAGGCAGCATTCGTCACATTTGGCGGTGCTTACGCCGTATTGCCTTATGTAGCGCAAGTAAGTGTTGAAGAATTTCATTGGCTGACCAATTTACAAATGATTGACGGACTTGCCCTTGGTGAAACCACGCCTGGCCCTTTAATTATGGTACTTGTATTTGTTGGTTTTATGGCAGGATATAATCATTTTGGCGGCTCACTTGCCATGGGAACGCTTGGTTTGGCAACCACCACATTTTATACGTTTTTGCCCTGTTTCCTTTTCATTCTTATAGGCGCACCTATTATAGAGCGCACCCAAGAAAACAAAAGCGTTAAAGAAATTCTGGGGCTTGTTACAGCGGCAGTGGTTGGCGTGATTCTCAATTTGACCATTTACTTGGGTAAAGCAGTCATTTTCCCAAAGGAATTATCACTTGCCGGACTGGACTATGTCACCTTAGCTTGGATAGCCATATCATTTATAGCCATGTACCGCTTTAGAATAGGGATGATCACCTGGATAGGCGTGAGTGCCGTTTTCGGATTGCTGTATTATTTGACAGGTTATTTAATATGAGTTCGATTGTCATCTTGAGCCTTTCGGCTTCGCTCAAGATAAACTAAAGTCGAAAGGTCATGAAAACCGAAATTTTATTGGTTTCGACTGCGCTCAACCTGACATTAAAGTATGAATGATTAATTTCTAGACACTAATAATTTTAGTTTATAGTATATTTTCATCAATCGCAACCTCATAATCAACCTCAAAAGTATCTCCAGCATCTAAAGTCAATATCCCTTCCTTAGTTTTAAAATCTTGGCTGGTGTCGTCGTTATCGGCAATGCCCAACCACGGTTCAATGCACACATAATTACCTGTGGGTTTTGCCCAAATGCCTAAATAGTCAAAATCTGGGTAACTCACGGTTAAGATATTACCATGTTTTTTGCTTTTTAAACGCACTTTTTTCGACTTTAAATCTTTAAAAATAAAGGCATCATCATTAAACAAATCGTGGGTGAGTGGCAATAGGGTGGTATTATTAAAAACAGGTTTTGTTTTATTCGAAATGAGTCCGTTGGTCGTGTTAATCAAATGGGTTTTGGAGTTTTCTGGGTGTTCAAATTCTAAAACATAATCATCGTAGTTTTCATCTTCAAACACCGGGCATTTAAACGCAGGATGCCCACCCAGAGAAAAATACATCGTTTTATCATCCACATTTTTAATGGTATGAATGACATCCAATTTGTTATCGGTGAGCTTATAAGTCATGTAAAACTCAAACTTAAACGGATATGTTTTTAATGTGGCCTCGCTATACGTTAATTTAAGTGTGAGGCTGGTTTCGGTATGTTTGTGAAGTTCAAAATCGGTGTTGCCCCTTATAAAACCATGTTTTGGCAAGTTATAGGCTTTGCCTTCAAAAATATAGGTATCCTCTTTTAAAGACCCAATAATGGGGAATAGATTCGGCGCATGATTGCCCCAAACCGCACTGTTGGCATCCCACATAAACTGAGTATGGTTTTTAACGGATTGGATACTGCAAAGTTCAGCCCCGATTTTTTTAATGGCTATTTTTAGTTGGGTGTTTTGTATGGTGTATTGCATGGTAATTATTTTTTTTTCATTCCCGCGAAGGCGGGAATCTTTTTAAATTTTTAGTTAACTAGCTTTTCGATACACATTTGCTCCGTTGCACTTTGCAAATCCACTCCTTTAGATTTGTTTGGAAGTAATTTATTAAATTTAGAATAGAGAAAAGTGTTTAAGTAAACTAACCCTCACTCAGGGCAAAACCCATACTTCGATTTAGACTTAAACACTTTACTCATCAAAATCTCAAATAGAAATTAGGGATGCAAGCCCATTATAAAGGAGTTGAGTTATTGATGATTTTCTCTAATCTTTTAATCACTTAAAAACAAAATTATGAAAAACATTTTTATTGGGATTGACATTAGTTCTGAAACATTGGATCTCTGTACCAAAAAGGACGGACAAGTCGCATATTCGACCATTGGGAACACTATAAAAGATTGCAACAAATTCTTTAAAAAACTTTTGGTTCATCACGGGCACAAAATTTATGTTGCAATGGAAAACACAGGTAGGTACAATTACAATCTGTATGAAGCACTAGAGGGTTTTTCATTCCTGGTCTATGTAATAAACCCTATCCATATCAAAAAAAGTTTAGGGTTGGTCAGGGGAAAAAATGACCGTATAGATGCAGAAAGGATCACATTGTTCATTGAGAAAAACCATATGGACATACCACAATGGGAACCAAGCACGGAATCCATTAAACAATTGAAGGTATTGCAGGCAGAAAGAAAGTATAGGGTCAAAATAAAATCAGGATTGCTTAGGCAACGAGCTGATTATAAATTAATTAATGTCAATGGAATAGACAAAGAGCTACTTAAACTAAATGAAAGCTTGATCAGGAACGTTGATGCGCAAATAAGCAAGATAGAAGCTAAGATACAATTTATAATTGGTAATGATGAACAGTTAAGGGAACAGGCAAATAGGATCCGAACCATTCCTGGGGTGGGCAAAGTATTGGCTTGGATGATGCTGTCCAGAACGGAAGGGTTTACAAAAATAGATAACCCAAGAAAGATGGCCTGCTTTGCCGGCGTTGTTCCTTTTGACCATCAATCGGGAACATCCTTAAGATATAGACCCAGGGTATCCGTTTTTGCGGATAAAGAATTAAAGAAAGTACTCCATTTGGCAGCAATGAGTGCCATTAGGCTAGAAAATGATCTTAGGGTATACTACCTAAGAAAGATTGAAGAGGGCAAAAACAAGATGAGTATTTTAAATGCCATTAGGAATAAAATTATCCATCGCATTTTTGCCTTGATTAAAAACCAAACTTTTTATAAAAATCGTTTGGTCGTGTCATAGAAATCGAAGTGACATTTAGGTTATTTGTCATTCCTGCGTAGGCAGGAATCCACAAACTACTAACAAATTGGATTCCTGCTTTCGCAGGAATGACAAAGCCAGTGACAGCAGTTTATCAAACTAAAACGTAAAATTCTTAATTTTTTAAGGATTCTAACTAACTTTACGGCATAAATTTTTTGATTGAGAACGCAGCACATCCATACCATTTCGGACACCGAAGAATTTAAGCATAAATTGTTGTTATGGAGCCAGCAATTTGATGATGTGGTTTGGTTGGATTCCAATAATTACGAGCAGAAATACTCCAATTTTGATGCGGTGTTAGCGGTGGATGCGTTTACCAGCATTCAAACGGATGTTCATCATGGTTTTGATAAATTAAGGGAATACCAATCCATCACAAAAGACTGGATTTTTGGGTATCTCACCTACGATTTAAAAAACGATGTCGAAGATTTAGCCTCCCAAAACTTTGATGGTTTACAGTTTCCTGACCTGTATTTTTTTCAACCAAAAAGACTGTTTTTATTTAAAGGTAATCAAGTTGAAATACTATACTTAAATGCCGTTGAAGATGAATTGAAATCCGATTTAAATGCCATCCGTCATTGCGAGGAGGCACAACGAAGCAATCTGCCCAATAACATCAAAATCAAGTTAAGAATCCACAAAGACCAATATTTCGAAAAAGTAACATCGTTACTATCCCACATCCACCGTGGCGATATTTACGAAGCTAATTTTTGCCAAGAGTTTTATGCGGAAGACACGTGTATAAATCCGTTGGAAACTTATTTAAAACTTAATGCCATATCCATACCGCCTTTTGCGACCTTTTTAAAATGCCACGATAAATACCTGTTATCGGCTTCACCAGAACGCTATTTAAAAAAAGAAGGCAATCGCATCGTTTCCCAGCCCATAAAGGGCACGGCCAAACGTTCCGTTAATTTGGAAGAAGATGCCCAATTAAAATCAGATTTAGCCGCAAGCGATAAAGAGCGCAGTGAAAACACCATGATTGTGGATTTAATCCGTAACGATTTATCCAAAACTGCCATTAAAGGCACAGTGCATGTGGAAGAATTATGCCGGGTTTATAGCTTTAAACAAGTGCATCAAATGATTTCTACGGTGACTTCGGAAGTCGAATTAAACACACATCCTGTGGATATTATTAAAAGCACATTTCCTATGGGAAGTATGACTGGTGCCCCAAAAATTTCGGCGATGAAAATTATAGAAGCGTTGGAAGAAACAAAACGTGGGCTCTATTCCGGAGCGGTTGGTTATTTTACGCCAGCGAGTGATTTCGATTTTAATGTAGTGATTCGTAGTATTTTGTATAACGAAACAAAACGTTACGTGTCCTATTCCGTAGGAGGTGCCATTACCTCTAAAAGCGACCCTTTAAAAGAATACGAGGAGTGTTTATTGAAAGCCAAAGCCATGCGGGAGGTTTTGGAGAATTAATCGATGTGATCCTTAAATTTTTTAATGATTTCATCAAAAATAAGTTCTATACGACTTGGTTCGATGTTTTTGATTTTCGAAATGTCCTCAAAACTCAGTTTCCCAAAAATATATAAATCCACAATATTCGAAATATTCAACGGTAACCAACTATACAGGTTTCCAAGAGCTTTTTGTAATCTGTCAGCCGAAACATCTTTCATGTCAAATGCATTTAAAATGGAACTGTTATTATCATCATATAAAAACACATGGTTGTGTTTATCAGGTTGATGATAGGAAATATCGTTTAGCTCTTCACCCATAATAAAATCCCAGTCATCATCAATGGTGTATTGCTCGTCCAAGCCATCCAATTCTTCCTCCAACATAGTGTTGGTGCTAATCGTGTTTTTATGAAACGCTTCTTTTTTAAAAAGGGTATCTAAATTGGCATCAACAATCTTAAAAAGTTTTAGTTTAATCCTGTTGGTGTCACAATCAATATCATACCCATTTTCGTAAAATGTGGCAATACCGTCGTCAATAATCCCATTGGAAGAAAACATATTTTTAGGAAGCACACCTGTGGATTCGGCAATGTAAAGACGATGTTTTACATAAGGGTGCAATTGTTGGCTGGCGGAAAGGACTTTTTTATCGAATGCCAATTGTGTTTTCTTGTCGGTTATTTTTTCAAAAGAGCCCATAACGTCACATATTAAAATTTACTCATAAAAGATACTGAATTTTAGATTCAAAAACTATGATTTAAGTGATTTTAAGAAAAAATGCATCGTTTTTTAAAAAGGCAATATTGTATATTTGAAGGATGTTAAACAAGTTTCAAAGCCACATAAACACGAAGTTTCCTTTTTTAAAGGATAAAAAGCTACTCATTGCTATTTCAGGTGGGATAGATAGTGTGGTGTTAGCCTATTTATGTCATGAATTACAGTTAAATATTACCTTGGCACATTGTAATTTTAACCTAAGAGGCGATGAAAGTGATGGTGACGAAGACTTTATTTTGCAATTGGCAGAGGATTTGGAGTTGGAGGTGTTTGTTGAAAGTTTTGATACGGAACAGTATGCCGAAGACAACAAGAAATCCATTCAAATGGCAGCACGCGAATTGCGTTACAATTGGTTTGAGGAATTGGCAGAACAATTGGGTTATGATTATATTTTAACCGCCCACCATGCCGATGATAATTTAGAAACGTTTCTAATCAATTTCACACGAGGTACGGGTTTAGAAGGGTTGACAGGAATTCCTGAAATTAATGGAAAATTTGTGAGGCCACTGTTGCCATTTTCTAGGGAAGCTATTGAAACATTTGCCAAGGAAAGACATATCCAGTGGCGGGATGATAGCAGTAATGCCTCCACAAAATATTTACGGAATAAATTGCGCCATGAGGTAATCCCTATTTTAAAGGCACTGAATCCGAGTTTGCTGCAAAGCTTCGAGACAACGCAGTCCAATTTAAGGGATTCCCAAGACATTGTAGCTGAAAGTGTTGATGCATTTTTAGAAAAGACTTTGGATATTTCCAATGAAAGTCAGGCGAAGTTTAAAATTTCAGAATTCAAAAAAAAGGATAATCCCAAAGCCTATTTATTTGAGGTTTTTAAGGATTTCGGATTTACGGAATGGAACGATGTGCTGAATTTATTGGATGCCCAATCAGGAAAACAAGTCCTATCAGAACACTGGCGATTGATTAAAGACCGTGACTATTTATTGCTTAGTGATATAAATTCAAAAACATTTGGAAAAATAACGGTTTCTGAAGCTGATAAAAATATAGAAACCCCTTTTGGAACCTTATTTTTTAATGACATAGATTCAATTTCAGAAACCGCAAAACATATCATTTATGTTGATAAAGCCAAACTTCAGTTTCCATTAATATTACGGACAAGGGAAGAAGGCGATGTGTTTTTTCCGTTAGGGATGACTGGTAAAAAGAAACTGAGCAAATATTTTAAGGATGAGAAATTGTCGTTGTTGGATAAAGAAAGCACGTGGTTATTGTGTTCTGGAAATGATATTGTTTGGGTTGTTGGCAAGCGCGCCGATGAACGTTTTAAGGTTACTGAAAGCACAAAGCAAATCCTGAAGATTGAATTAAAGTAATGGATTCCTGCCTGCGCAGGAATGACAATCTCGTTTTTAATTATATATTAATAATCAAATACGATATTACTTTCATCATTATAAACCAATTGTTTAAAAAAATTATCATTGGTTTTGTCATTCCTGCACAGGCAGGAATCCATAATTAAGAATAAAATAATTTGAAACTACAAGGCAACATTGTCGATATACAAAACAAACGCATTTACAAAGGAGAAGTCACTTTTGAAAATGGTAACATCGTTTCCATTATTGAAAAAGAACATCACGTAAATCATTTTATACTTCCGGGATTTATTGATGCCCACATCCATATAGAAAGTTCCATGTTGGTGCCGAGTGAATTCGCTAAGTTGGCAGTGACGCACGGTACGGTTGCCACGGTTTCAGACCCCCACGAAATAGCCAATGTTTTGGGCGTTGACGGTGTTCACTTCATGATGGAAAATGGCAAGCAAGTACCTTTTAAATTTAATTTTGGGGCTCCATCCTGCGTGCCGGCTACTACTTTTGAATCCGCTGGCGCGGTGATAGATTCCGAAGCCATTAAAACACTTCTTGAAAATCCGGATATCAAATATTTAACCGAAATGATGAACTATCCGGGTGTATTGTTTGATGATGACGAAGTCCTAAAAAAAATAGCTTGGGCGAAACATTACAACAAACCTATTGATGGCCATGCACCAGGTTTGATGGGAGATAATCTTTCAAAATACATCAGTGCAGGCATTTCAACCGACCATGAGTCTTTTACCTATGAAGAAGCTTTGGAGAAGCTTCAAAAAGGCATGAAAATCTTAATTCGAGAGGGGAGTGCCGCCAAAAATTTCGAAGCCTTAATCGATTTACTTCCAGAACATTTTGAACACATGATGTTTTGTAGCGATGATAAGCATCCAGACGATTTAATAGTCAGTCACATCAATGCCTTGTGCGCCAAAGCGATTGCCAAAGGCATGGATGTTTTTAAAGTACTCCAAGTGGCATGTGTAAATCCCATAAAACATTATAATTTGGACGTCGGTTTATTGCAGGAAGGTGATTCGGCCGATTTCATTGTGGTTGAAGATTTGATACATTTCAAAACAATACAAGCCTATATTGCTGGCGAATTGGTTTTTGATAAATGCAAAAATTTAATAAAATCCGTGCCATTTAAACGTCCGAATAACTTCAAGACCAATAAAAAACAAGTATCAGATTTTAAAGTGCCATCTTCAGCAAAAAAAATCAGGGTCATTGAAGCGATGGAAGGACAGTTAGTCACTAATGAATTGATAGAAAATGCAACCATTGAAAACGGACATTTAATTTCAAATGCAGAAACGGATATTTTAAAAATCGCCGTCGTTAATCGTTATCAAGATGAAAAACCAGCCATTGGGTTTATTAAGAATTTCGGATTGAAAATAGGAGCGATTGCCTCATCCGTGGCTCATGATTCACATAATATTATTGCCGTTGGTGTTTCAGACGACGCCATTTGCAAAGCGGTTAATTTAGTCATTGAACATCAAGGCGGTATTTGTGCGGTTTCAGATTCTGAAGAAAAAATCCTTCCGCTTCCTGTCGCTGGCATTATGAGTGATATGGATGGAAAATCAGTCGGACAAGAATATGCAGCACTTGATAAGATGGCAAAACAATTAGGCTCAAAACTTAATGCACCATACATGACCTTATCTTTTATGGCATTATTGGTCATTCCGTCTTTAAAATTAAGTGATAAGGGCCTTTTTAATGGAAATGATTTTAAATTTGTGGCGTTGGAGATGTGAGATGTTAGATTTGAGACGATAGATGATAGACGAAAGATTCAAAAACCAAGAGACAAGAGTCAAGACGGAAGACGGAAGACCGATGACGGTTCGCAACTAAACAACAAACGCCTAAACAACAAACAAAAGAGCCAAGAATCAAGAATCAGGAATAAAGACTGAAGACCGAAGACCGAAGACTTACGACTAAACAACAAACACCTAAACAGCATACAACAAAAAAATGCCAATAATAGCCTCCACATACAAACCACTATTTTTTTTTAAGAACGGCTTTATTGCCACCGTGTATTCGGGGTTATTCAGGAAAGTGTCCGGTTTAAAACAAGAACGTGAACGCATTTTATTAAACGATGGGGATTTTATGGATTTGGATTGGAGTTATTCCAAAGAGAAAACCGATAAAATTATCTTATGTTTTCACGGATTGGAAGGTCATGGACAGCGACCTTATGTGACTGGTGTTGCCAAGCTTTTTAACGAGAATAATGCGGACGCTATTTGTGTGAATTTTAGAGGATGTAGCGGAGAGGACAATTTAAAATACAGAACCTACCACTCGGGTTCTACGGAAGATTTAGAAGAAATTATTGAACACGTTTTAGTGTCTAAAAAATACAATGAAATTTATTTATATGGTGTGAGTTTGGGAGCCAATCTCATATTAAAGTATTTGGGAGAACGGAAAGATGTTCCTAGTGAAATAAAGTCTGCCATCGCCATTTCAGTACCAGCCGATTTAAATGGATCTTGCAATGAGCTTCTTAGATTAAAAAACAAGGCTTTTAGTATTCGTTTTCTTAATCATTTAAAGAGAAAATTAATTAGTAAGATGAACAATTATCCAAATGATTTATCAATTGAAGATTATAATCTAATTAGGTCGTTAAGGGATTTTGATGAAGTTTACACTTCCAAAGCGCACGGATTTAAAGATGCGGCTGACTATTATGCGAAATGCAGTTGCAGACAATTCCTCCCCAATATCAAAATACCAACGTTAATTATTAATGCGTTAAACGATTCTTTTTTATCTCCCGAATGTTATCCCATAAAAGAAGCTAAAAACAATCCTAATTTATATTTAGAAATGCCACAGTATGGGGGGCATGTGGGGTTTATTGGTAAAAAAAACATCTATTACAACGAACGTAGAGCCCTTGAGTTTGTTTCATAAAAAAAAGTTAAAACTTCAAATTCAGGTTCCTTTTTTGTATTTTTAGAGACTATGACCTGTTTCTTTCAAGGTCGTTATTATTTTAAAAACTTTAAAAAAACCAACACAATGCCAACGTATAACTTAAATGTCAACAAGAAAAACCATACTGTTGAGGCCGATGAAAACATGCCTTTATTATGGGTTTTAAGAGATCTTTTGGATTTGGTGGGAACCAAATTTGGATGTGGAATTGGACAATGTGGTGCCTGCACCATTCATCTTGATGGTGTCGCTTCAAGAAGTTGTTTAATGCCCATTTCATCAGTAGGAGATGCTAAAATCACCACCATCGAAGGACTTTCCGAAGATAATAGCCATCCTGTTCAAAAAGCATGGAAGGAAGTTGATGTTCCGCAATGTGGTTATTGTCAGGCCGGACAAATCATGACGGCTTCTGCGTTTTTAGAAAATAACCCAAGCCCGTCAAAAGAAGAAGTAAGGTCTGCCATGCATGGCAATATTTGCAGATGCAGTGCCTACAATCGCATTGAGGAAGCTGTGAATTTGGCCGCTAAAATGTAAACCAACTAAGTAAATAACCATGGAAACAACTAATTCGATATCGTTTAATAGAAGGTCATTTATAAAAACCATTGGTTTATCCACTGGTGGTTTAATGATAGGATTTACATTGTTTGAAGCATGTAAACCCGATAGCAAGGTAATGATAGACCTTGAAACCTTAAATTACAAAGACTTTAATGCCTTTATAAAAATCGCGGAAAATGGTATGGTGACTATTTATTCGCCAAACCCAGAAGTTGGTCAAGGTGTTAAAACATCCATGCCTATGTTGATAGCTGAAGAATTGGATGTGCCTTGGGAACATGTTTTAGTTAAACAGGCAGATTTAGATACAAAAAATTACCAAAGACAAGTAGCAGGGGGCAGCCAATCCATACGTGCTTCTTGGATGCCATTAAGGCAAACAGGTGCTACGGCGCGACAAATGCTTATTAATGCCGCAGCCGTAAAATGGGGCGTTGATCCTTCAGAATGTTATACAGAAGCAGGCATTATAAAAAATTCGAGGAACGAAAAATTAAGTTATGGTGCTGTTGTTTCAGAAGCAGCGCTGTTGGAAGTTCCAGATAATATCAAATTAAAAGATCCTAAAGATTTTAAAATCATAGGTAAAGATATCGTGAATGTGGATATCGATAAAATCATATCGGGTAAACCATTATTCGGTTTGGATTATAAAGTAGATGGTATGGTGTATGCCGTATCGTTAAGACCTCCAGCTTTCGGTCAGAAACTGGTTAGTTTTGATGATACCGAAACTAGAAAAGTAAATGGTGTTACCGACGTATTTCAGTTCGGAGATAAAGTAGCTGTTTTGGCTACGAATACTTGGGCTGCCATGAATGGTAAAAAAGCATTGATTGCAGAATGGAGTTCCGATGAAAAATTAATGAGTACAGAAGAACATGACTTGGAACTCACCAATTTATTTGATTCTGACAAACTAAAAGAGGTACGATCTGATGGTAATATAGATAGAGCAAAAAATAGTGCGGATAAGGTCATTGAATACACCTATGAAGCGCCCTTTTTACCACATAGCTGTATGGAACCCATGAACTTTTTTGCTCATGTTACTGATGCTAAAGTGGAATTGGTAGGACCCATTCAAACACCAGAAGGCACAGCAAGACAAGTCGCAGGATTATTGAAAAGGGATGTAGAGCAAGTGCATTTATCTTTAACCAGAATCGGAGGTGGGTTTGGTAGACGATTAATAGGTGATTATGCCGTTGAAGCTGCTGAAATATCCAACATCTCAAAAAAACCTGTAAAATTGGTTTACACTCGGGAAGACGATATGGCAGGCGGATTTTACAGACCAATCGTAAAATATAGAATAAGCGCAGCAATAAAGAACAACAAGCTTGTTGGGTATCATTTAAAAGAAACCGCTGTTGGCAGTAGTATTAATAAATCCAGAGCCAGTTATTTTCCAGCAGGCTGTATAGATAATTATAAAGTGGAAGCTGCACAATTGCCGAGTGAAATCACAACGGGACCTTGGCGAGCACCAGTTTGTAACTTTTTAGCAACCGCTGAACAAACGTTTATTGATGAAATAGCTGAAGAATTAAACCAAGATCCTGTAAAATTACGTTTGGAGCTATTGGAAAAAGCTAAAAAGAATAAAGCAGATTTGGAATGGTCGCCAGAGCGTATGATTGGGGTTATTAAATTAGCTGCCGAGAAATCCAATTGGGGCAAATCCAAAGAAGGTGTCTATCAAGGATTCAGCGTGTATTATAGCCATAATTCTTATGTGGCTGAGGTTGCTGAGGTTGTTTTAAGAGATAATAAACCTGTTGTTAAAAAAGTATATTGTGCGGTAGATTGTGGTATCGTTGTCAATCCACTCGGAGCAAAAAATCAGATAGAAGGTGGTATTATTGATGGGATTGGGCATGCTATGTATGGTGAAATGCGATTCCTAAAAGGAAAACCACAATCTTTAAATTATGATAGTTATCGCTTGATAAGAATGATGGAAACCCCTGTGATTGAAACCTATTTTGTAGATAGTAATGAAGACCCAACTGGTTTGGGAGAACCGTCGTTACCTCCTGTAGGTGCCGCCATTGCCAATGCTATTAAAGCGGCAACGGGGCAACGTTATAGGATTCAACCCTACCTTAAATACATGGAACAAGTTACTGAAGTTGTTTCCTAATTATTAGTGAAGTCGTTAATTATTAGTGAAGTCGTTGAGTCGTTTGTTGTTGAGTCGAAGTAAGTCAACAGCTTAACAACAAACAACTAAACACCTTAACACCTAAACACCAAACAACTTAACAACAATATGACACACGAATTTAAGGACATTGTTCAGCAAGGACTAGAGGCTAAACGGCAAGGAATAAAATCGGTTTTAGCATCTGTTGTGGCGTTGGATGGATCGTCTTATCGCAGACCTGGAGTTAGAATGTTAATTCTTGAGAATAATCAGATGGTTGGAGCCGTTAGCGGTGGTTGTGTTGAAAAAGAAATTCTATTACAATCGCAATCTGTTTTTAAAACGGGTGAATCTAAAATAATGACCTATGATGGTAGATACCGTTTGGGTTGTGAAGGTGTTCTATATATTTTATTGGAATTGTTTCAGCCAGAAGATGCATTTGAAAAGGCTTTTTCTGAATGCATCAAAGAAAGACATTCTTTCGAAATCCATTCGTATTTTACTAAAAATGAAGGTCCAACATCTGGTTTAGGGACTTTTATAAAATTAAAGAATACAATATTCAGCTTCGGAAGTCTTTCCGAAGCACAAAGCACACATCTTTCCGTATTCAAACAAACGCTTCCAGCGTGTTCCAAATTGGTTATCATTGGTGCAGAACACGATGCTGTACAACTTTGTAAATATGCGGCATTAACGGGTTGGGAAGTCACTATTATTGCAGGCGTTAAAGAGGCTAAAACCATTGAAAATTTCTTAGGAGCATCAGATTTTTATGCGATTTCTCCAGAAGATATTGATATAAATTCAATTGATAATCAAACGTCCATCGTGTTAATGACGCATAGTTTTGCAAACGATTTACGCTTCTTGGTCGCATTAAAAAATACGAATCCGAATTATATTGGTGTGTTGGGTCCGACCAAACGACGTGAGGATTTATTAGCACAATTTATTGAATATTGTCCAGATGTGGAAGATGACTTTTTAGAACGGGTGCATGGGCCTGCGGGCATTGATATCGGTTCAGAAACACCACAAGAAATCGCTATTTCCATTATGGCTGAAATCTTAGCGGTCACCAGAAAAAGAGATACCATATCCCTTAGCAAGAAATCTGGAAAAATCCATTCTAATTTATAGGATTTAATGATTGCCTCCCAATCAAACATCGCCATCGTTATATTGGCAGCTGGCGCTTCCAAACGTATGGGAGAACCTAAACAATTATTAAAATGGGGCGATACTACCTTAATTAATCATACCATAAACACGGCTGTTGCCGTTAATGCTAAAGAAATCATACTGGTTTTAGGGGCTCATTTTGAATTGATTAAAAAGAATATTGACAATTCAGAAGTTACCCTTTTAAACAATGTGCATTGGGAAAAAGGTTTGGGTACATCCATAGCGTTTGCGGTTGAGTATCTTCAAAATTCACAATCATCCGTAGATGGTGTTTTGGTTATTTTAGCGGACCAACCTTTTATAATGAGTGATTTTTTGAAATTAATGATTTCCAAATTTGTAGTTAGCAAAAACCACATTATAGCAACGTCTTACAGTGATGATAAACTAGGTGTTCCTGCATTATTTGATGCATCCTATTTTGAAGAATTATCAAAATTGGACGATGATTTTGGAGCCAAATTAATCTTGAAAAAGTACCATTCAGAAGTTATACCCCTTTGTCCGCCAACTGAAAACATGGATTTGGATACCAAGTTAGATTATACTAATTTGTATCAATCAAATTTTAAAACGTAACCATGGGTTCTTCCGCAGAAAAGAAAGCGCAAACACCAGAAACTTTCACCAGTTTAAATATTAAAAAGGCAGCAACGCATAGTGTAGGATTTGATGCTTTGAAATCTTCTGTAGGTTACGTTTTAAAATATACCAAACCATTGGATGCGATAAAAGCATCCCTTAAAATGAACCAAAAAGGAGGTTTTGATTGTCCCGGTTGTGCTTGGCCAGACCCTC
>NCDW01000247.1 GCA_002280395.1 Flavobacteriales bacterium 32-35-8 | reverse complement strand
AAAGAACAACCTCATCTAACTCTACCGTTGGAACAGAATCTCCTTCAAAAATAAAATTCCCACCAAATATTGAATCATTTGCGCCATCATCTATTTGAGCAACAAGAAAAATGGGGAAAAATAAGAATATATACCTTAAAAAATGCATCTATAAATCTATTGGAGACATCATACACAAAATTAATAATTTACAGTCTGTAAAACATTCTTTTTGTATTTATATTATTATTTTAGTGCAAAATTTTATACATGGCAAACAAAAGCATACTTAACAAAAAGTCAATGGACTTTTTAGAAGCATATTTAAACAATGCAGCCCCAACGGGCTATGAATGGACAGGGCAAAAATTATGGATGGATTACCTAAAACCCTATGTAGATGAATTTATTACAGATACTTACGGCACAGCGGTTGGTGTCATCAATCCGAAAGCAACCTACAAAGTCGTTATTGAAGGTCATGCCGATGAAATTTCATGGTATGTAAATTACATAAGTGATAACGGACAAATTTACGTGATACGTAATGGTGGAAGCGATCATCAAATAGCACCAAGTAAAGTGGTAAATATCCATACTAAAAACGGCATTGTAAAAGGTGTTTTTGGGTGGCCTGCCATTCACACGCGTAAAGCAGGAAATGAAGAACCACCAAAGCCAGAAAATATTTCTATTGACTGCGGATGTAAAACCAAAGAAGAAGTAGAAAAATTAGGCGTACATGTAGGTTGTGTGATTACCTACCCTGATGAATTTCATATCTTAAATGGTGATAAGTTTGTATGCCGCGCTTTAGATAACCGTATGGGAGGGTTTATGATTGCTGAAGTCGCCCGACTGCTAAAAGAAAACAAAAAAACCTTACCATTCGGATTGTATGTTGTGAATGCGGTTCAAGAAGAAATTGGCTTACGTGGTGCCGAAATGATTACACAACGCATCAAACCTAATGTGGCCATTGTTACCGATGTGACCCACGATACCACCACACCCATGATTGAAAAGAAAATACAAGGTGATTTGGAAATCGGCAAAGGTCCCGTTATTGCTTATGCCCCTGCGGTGCAACAAAAATTACGTGATTTAATAACCGATACGGCCGAAGCAAAAAAAATACCTTATCAACGCAATGCCTTATCCAGAGCCACAGGAACCGATACAGATGCGTTTGCCTATAGCAATGGCGGCGTGGCATCGGCCTTAATTTCGTTACCGTTACGCTACATGCACACCACGGTAGAAATGGTACATAGAGAGGATGTTGAAAACGTTATTAAATTGATTTACGAAAGTCTTTTAAACATTAAGGAAAACGATACGTTTAGCTATTTTGAATAAACCTAAAAGCCTATTGTGAAGTGAGCTGTCACATTGAGCGCAGTCGAAATGCAAGATAACTTGATTGTTGAAGTTTTTGATTGCGCTCAAATCCACAATGAAATTCAGTTACACAATGGATGAATATATAGACGTTGCCGATGCTTCAGGTAAATTGTTAGGGATTTCAGAATTAAAATCGGTCATCCATCAAAAAGGATTGTACCACCATACGGCACATATTTGGTTATATACAAAAAAAGGAGAGATACTCCTATCGCAACGTTCTGCCTTAAAAAGTATTTGTCCGCTCATGTGGGATGTATCGGTAGCTGGGCATATCGATGCTGGGGAGTCTGTTATAAATGCTGCTATCAGGGAATGTCAAGAAGAAATTAGTCTAACGTTATCGGAATCAGATTTAATAAAAATCGGTGTTTTTGAATGCTTCCAAAGTTATGAAAGTGGTATTATTGATAATGAATTCCACAACACGTTTATAGCGGAATTAAAAATCCCATTATCTGAATTAAGTCCTCAAATTGAAGAAGTGGAAGCTTTAAAGCTAGTCTCTTTTGATGAATTTGAAAATTTACTGAAACTTAGTGCTACTAATGGCCATTTTGTAGCTTCAAACACGCCATATTATAAAAAGATTTTAAAAGTTATAAAGACCCAAATACAAAACCAAAGCTAGGACGTTCCTGTTTGTTGTTAAATCTAACGGTTCATTTTTAGCTTAAACCGATTCTTTGCAGGGTACTCCCTGTTACTGGATATATTATTAAAAATCAGGGCTACTACCAACAAAAGCAATGTGCCAGAAAGTACTGGTGATAAGACGTATAAATAGCCCAATTCTTGAATCTTTTCTGTACCTATAACTGCTATTAATGAAGTAGCGCCCCCAGGTGGATGTAAGGTTTTGGTATATTGCATGCATACAATAGACAAAGAAACAGCCAAAGGCGCTGTGAGCCAAACAATGTCTGGAAGAACCATATTTATGGTAACACCTACAATTGCTGAAATTACATGCCCTCCAATTAAATTTCTTGGTTGAGCCAAAGGACTTTCTACGACTCCATAAATTAACACACTTGAAGCACCAAACGATCCTATTAAAAATATATTCTCAAGATCACTTAAAAAAAATGTCTGTAAAAAAGAAATCAGGCCAATACCTACAAAAGCACCCAGAAAAGACCAAAATGACTCCTTATAATCAACTAAAGTCTCTCTATAAATAATATATCTTGATACCCGTGCGGTTCTTTTTATTTTCTGAATCATGATTTATTAATTGAGCGGCAAAAATAATAATTAATTGAATAATGACATTTTATGAGATTAAATACTTATCGTTTTTTGGATTAGGGAGTGTATATTTAGCTTTATTTCTATAGAAACCTATCTAAATCCCATCCAAAAATCACCTCAATTTATTCGTTACAATATTGTTAATAAAGTGTTAACATTTAATTTAAAATAGTAACAATAAGATATATCACAGAAAAAGAAAAAGTATTTAATTTATGACAAAACTAACCAAATGACTACAGGCTTACTAAGCAACCAAAAAACCAAATTCATCTATTTAATTTTCCTACTTTTATTAAGCTCAAATATTTATTGCCAAGGAACACTGCTAGTCAGTGGAAACGGTAATACCATTGCTTCAGGATCATCGAATCCATTAATAAGTAATAACACCAACTTTGGTAGTGTTGAGGTTGGACAAAACAAAACCTTACCATTTCTATTGGACAATACAAGTAACGGTGGTAATCCCAAACAAAGATTGGATAATATCATAGTAACCGTTTCTGGATCAAGTGATTTTAGTCCTTTATCAACCAACCTTGGGAGTTTAAAAGGAAGTGATAATCCAATAAGCCATTTTGTTACCTTCACACCAAGCTCTTCTGGAGTTAAAACGGCATCGGTCACCATCACCTTTTCCAATGGCACCAACTCGCCCTATACCTTTACCATCCAGGGCACGGGCGTGGTCCCCACCCCCGAGATCGACATAACCGATGGTTCGGACAGCGGCATCAACAACGGCGGCACCTTTAACTTTGGGACGGTGGCACCAAACTCGACCGCTTCCGAAACCTTCAAGATAAGGAACACCGCGGCCGGCACCACACTGACCCTAACCGGTTCGCCCATCGTAAGCATCAGTGGCGATAGCGAATTTTCAATAACCACCCAGCCAAGTTCCTCCAATATCAACGGAAACGGCCTGC
>NCDW01000012.1 GCA_002280395.1 Flavobacteriales bacterium 32-35-8 | reverse complement strand
AAACCCAATGAGCCAAAGAATAAATAATAAAAATAGAAAATAACAATAATAAAATAAGATTTCCCTAGAACTGACAGCTAAACACCAAACAACTCCACAACAAACAGCTAACACACAACACCTTGAGCCCAACACCCAGAACAACTCCACAACAAAGCCCAACACCCAAAATTTCTGTCAGACTGAGCGCAGTCGAAGTCCTAAACAACTCCAAAACAAACAGCTAAAACCCAACACCCAGCACCTAACAGCTAAGGGCTAACAGCGCACCTACTCAATAATCCCCGCGCAACTCACTCTACCGCCAGCATCACCCGTTGGTTGTGTTGTAAAGTCATCAACTCCGGCATGTACAATCACACCTTTACCCACAATATTTTTGGTCTCGTCGTCACAGCCAATGCACCATTCGTTAGTAGAAAACATAACATGTCCATTTCCTTGGGCATCTGCCGTAAAATTGCCAATATCGCCTTTATGGTAACCCGTTTCGGCACCCCATTTACCGTGCGGTTGGTTAGTTGGGTTCCAATGCCCACCAGCAGAAGCGCCGTCTGGTGCAGAGCAATCCGATTTTTCATGTATGTGTATGGCGTGCTCGCCCGGTGTTAATCCAGAAATCATGGCGTGCATGCTCACGGTGCCATTTTCTTCTTTAAATATAATTGTTCCCGTAGCACTGCTCTCGCTTTTTGGGTTTAATGTGATGTTTAATTCCTTAATAATAGGTGCTTCCATTTCTGTTTCAACAGTTTCGGTTTCCATAACAGGTTCTTGCTTTTTTTCGTTTTTACAAGCAACCAAACTCAAAACGGCTAGGATTATAATGTAACTTACTTTTCTCATTTTTTTTAGTTTTTTAATATTATAGGTTAAAATTACAGTTTTATATATCCAATTACAAATTTTATATTAGGAAGGGATGATGGTTTATTATGTAAGTTGTCAATTCGAGTGGATTTCAAGCCCTTTTTTGGTTTGAAATTAGTGCCGAGAATCCATGCTGGTTTTTGAATGGTTTTCAATACACATTTGTTTTTCCACGGTATCGCGCTTTGTTATGGATGCCTTTGAAACTGTAGGTGTTTATATGACTTAAATCATATTTTTAAAAAACCAGCTCAGCTACTTTTGAACCCATAAACCGTTACGAATGTCGCAAAATTCACTAATAAACAAATACAATATTGCAGGACCTCGATACACCAGCTATCCAACGGTACCGTATTGGAATGAGGAAGCCTTTTCTTTGGAAAAGTGGACGTCTTCTTTAGTAAAATCGTTCAACGAAAGTAATTATAAGGAAGGCATAAGCTTATACATTCACCTCCCTTTTTGCGAAAGTTTATGTACGTTTTGTGGCTGTAACAAGCGCATTACCAAGCAACATAGTGTGGAGGATATTTACATTAATGCGGTTTTAAAGGAATGGAACTTATACTTAAGCTTGCTTAACGAAAGACCCATTATTAAGGAAATGCACCTTGGTGGTGGTACGCCCACTTTTTTTAGTCCAGATAATTTAAAACGTCTGGTTGAAGGTATTTTGAAAACCTCCAGACGTGCCATAAATTACGAATTTAGTTTTGAAGGGCATCCCAATAATACCACGCGCGACCATTTACAGGCGCTTTACGATGTGGGTTTTAGACGAGTGAGCTATGGCGTTCAGGATTATAACGAAAAAGTGCAAAAAGCAATACATAGAATACAGCCTTTTGAGAATGTAAAACTAGCAACGGAAACAGCTAGGGAAATAGGTTATACATCGGTGGGGCACGATATTATTTTTGGTTTGCCGTTTCAAACCTTGGAACATATAGAGCAAACCATCATGCATACCAAAACATTGCTTCCAGATAGGCTGGCATTTTATAGCTATGCCCATGTGCCTTGGATAAAGGGCAACGGACAACGGGGGTTTAATGAAGACGATTTGCCAACGCCTGAAGTGAAAAGAAAACAATACGAATTAGGAAAAAAATGGCTTACCGAAGTGGGCTATACCGAAATTGGCATGGACCATTTTGCATTGCCAACCGATAATTTGTACCAATCGATGGTAAAAGGGGAGTTGCACAGAAATTTTATGGGCTATACGGCATCAAAAACGCAAGCCATGATTGGTTTGGGCGTGTCTGCCATTAGCGATAGTTTATATGCGTTTTCGCAAAACGAAAAAAGTCTGGAAGCGTATTACCGAGCGTTAAAAGAAAATAGGTTACCGGTGCAAAGAGGGCATATTTTGAATGAAGAAGATTTGGTTATTAGAAAGCACATTCTCAATTTAATGTGCCGTTTTAAAACATCGTGGGCAGAAAAATCTTTTTATTTTAAGGAACTTCCCGAGGTTGTGTCCCGTTTAAAGGAAATGGAAATAGATGGGTTAATCCACATTGGAGCAAACAGTATAGAGGTTACTGCAAAAGGCCAGCCCTTTGTTAGGAACATTTGTATGGCGTTCGATTTGTTGTTACAGCGAAAACAACCCGATACAAACTTGTTTTCAATGACGGTTTAATTAATCCGATGTCATGTTGAAATCGTTATTTATTTTGTCATGCTGAACTGGTTTCAGCATCTCAACGATTGAAGATTTAGTTTATATTAACAAAACCTTGAAACAAGTTCAGGGTAACAAACGTTAAATGATTATAGTTTTGTAATTTTATATAATGCTTTGTCATGCTGAACTCGTTTCAGCATCTCAACATTACTAAATATGAATCTAAAAATAAGAAACACCAATTAACCTAAATAACCGTTAAACATTTATTTATGAAAAAAATCATCGTCCCCATAGATTTTTCAGAGCATTCAGAGTTTGCTCTAAAAGCTGCTTCTAAACTTGCTAAAAAGTTCAAATCCGAAATTTTAGCCTTGCACATGTTAGAAATGGCTGATGTCATGCTAACCACTTCGGAAGGTTTTACAGACGAAAAAACCGTTTTCTTTTTTAAATTGGCAGAACAACGGTTTGAAGACTTCCTGAAAAAAGAGTATTTAAAAGGCATAAAAGTAACCCCAATCATTAAGCATTTTAAAGTGTTTAGCGAGGTTAACGAAATCGTTAGAAACCATGATGCCGATTTAATCATCATGGGCTCCCATGGCACCAGCGGTGTAATGGATTTATTTGTTGGTTCCAATACAGAACGCGTGGTAAGACATGCCGAAGTGCCTGTTTTGGTTATAAAAAACGATTTGCATAATATAAGTTTTAAATCGGCTGTTTTGGCTTGCGATTTTTCAGATGAAAACATCAGGCCTTATTTGAATGCCGTTAAAATGATGGCAAAATTAAACTGCAAATTGCACATGGTTCATGTAAACTTGCCGACCAACAGTTTTAAAACATCAACGGACATAGAAAAAATGGTCATTGATTTTTTCTCTAAAGCCGATAGGAATTTAGACAAAATGAAAGATGTGCATTATGTATGTGATTATACCGTTGAAGAAGGTGTTTTGAATTTTTCTGATAAGATTGGAGCGGATTTAATTTTAATACCCACCCACGGCAGAAAAGGATTGGCAAGCTTTTTTGAAGGCAGCATTGGCGAAGACATTGCCAACCATGCCAATTTACCGGTTATGACATTTAAGATTTAAATTAACCTTTGGTTATTTTAGTTGGGAAAAAGAGCTTTGTAGCCATACAATAGCTCTTTTTTATTCTATGGGAGGCGCTAGCACATTAAACAAGGTCGCCTTGGTTTTAAAAAAGTCATATTCTAATTCAATGGCTTTTAGTTTGGCATCAATCAGTTTTGATTCTCTCGAGTTTACCAAAAACAGGGAGCTTTCCCCGAGAAAAAATTTGCGTTCCTCGGCATCCAACATCGTGTTATAATCTGCTACAATGGTATTGGTATAGTTGTTTTGGATGATATAAGAATCCAATTCTTGAGTAATGGCGTCTATTTTGTTCTTTAATGTGATTCTTGTTGATTGAATCTCAAATTCGGTATCCAATAATTTAAGTTTGGCTAATTTTAAATCGGCGCGCTCTTTTCTTAAAAACAAAGGAAAACTAATATTCAATCCGCTCTTATACGCCGAAGTGCTAAACGACTGCACCACTTCTGGTGTTTGGGATAAAAAGTTATATTGTAAGTCTATTTTTGGAAGTAAATTATTCAGCTGCAAACGTTTTTCCAAAGTTAAACTTTGAAATTTATAATCCAAGGATTGCAGCTTAGGATGGGTCTCCAAATCTAAATCTTCCATATTCAGTAAAGAGGTATTCAGTGTTGCATCAATGGTTTCAAGGGTATTGATGTCTGGAATAACGTTATCCTCAATTTCAATGGGCGTATTGTCATTCAGCCATAAATAATTGGATAATTCCAACGAGGCTTTTATGTACTTAATATTCGATTTTTCAAGATTCAGTTTTCTGTCGTTTAGGGCGATACGTGCTTCCAACGTATCAATGGCGGGCATTTCGCCTACTTCATAATTCTTTTTAATACCATTAAATCGCATGGCTGCATTTTCTAAAAAATCTTCATAAACACGCTTTTCGTTATAGGTTTTAAGCCAATTAAAATACGTTAAAGTGGCTTCGTATAAAATGTTGTTAACCAATAATTGCCTATCGGCTTTGGCTTGATTTACAAACAATTTGCCTTGTTTTAAGGTGGTCATGCGCTTGTTTGCCAAAAACCCTTGGGCTAGCGACACAGACACACCGGCACTGTACAAGCCGCCTTCTGGAACTTTAGATTCTTCGCTAAGATACACTCCTTCGTTTTCTTCAAAGTTTCCTTTAAATTCAACGCCATACCAAGTAGGGATTTTAAACGCAGCATTCAATTTGTCATAATATTCGGTGCCATCAAACTTCTTTCTGTTATAATCGGCTTCCAATTTTGGGTCGAATGCACCACGTGCCTTCATCAGTTTAGCTTCACTTTCGTTTATAATTAGGTTGGCTTGCTTTACTATGGGATGAAAGGATTTCACGTAGCCTAGATATTCCGACAAGCTAATAACGGATATGCTATCACTTTGGGCCGATGTAAAAAGACTTGCAAAAAAGCAGACGGTTATTAAAAAAACTCTCATTTGTTCTCCTTCTTTAATGCGGTTTCTGTTTTACCTTGTGGTTGGTAATAGTTAGGTGGGAAACTGTTTATTTGTCGCCATAGCTCAAACCAAATGGGGACATCTTCTAAAAGCGCAATGGTGTAAGCACCCGAGCCAACACGTATGGCTTCAGGCCATTTGTAATCGGTTTCATCTGGTGCCAATAATACCCTGTATTTGCCATTATCGCTGATAAAGTTTTCAATGGCGACTATTTTTGCGCCATACGTACCATAGCTGGCATTGGGCCAACCGCTAAAAACAATAGCGGGCCAACCATCGAATTGTACGCGGACTTTTTCACCAATGTGGAGCAGGGGTAAATCAATGGGGCGTACAAAAGTTTCAACGGCTAAATCATACTGTTGTGGCATGATACCTACCAAGGCTTCGCCTTCCTTAAAGGTAACGCCTATACCGCCTGTTAACGCCTTATTTATATAGCCGCTTTGTGGAGCGGTAACGTACAATAAGCGGTTTCGCTCTACATAATTGGTATATTCGTTTTCTAGTTTCGTAACTTGGGCTTGAGCATCGAACCCGCTAGATTGTGCCGTAAACATGTCGCTTTGTGCTTTTGAAATTTTATCGGCATATTCGGCATTGATCCTGGATAATTCAATTTGCGCATTGATGACCTCGTTTTTGCTTGCCAAATATTTGTTTTCTTGCGATATTAATTTGGCTTGGGTTTCTTGAAGTTTTAAGCGTTTTTCTTCAACATCCTTCACGGCTTTTAATCCTTCATCTTGCAAGGTTTGGGTACGGTTAAACTGGCGTTCTGCGATGTCTATATTGGTTTTGGCAGCTTCCAAATCAATACTGTCACTTTTTACCTTTAAGTGGGCTTGCATCAATTTGTTTTGCGTTTGTTGGTACTTTAATTTTTGTTCATTCAACAACGCGGCAACTTGTCTGTTTAATGCCTCGACTTTGCCTTGGTAAGCATCTACGGAGGACGATTTGGCTACAATTTGATCATTGGTTCTTTCAACCAATTTATCATCAAAATACTCGCTTTTTATCTCTGAAATCCTCAAAATAGTATCGCCCTTGTTTACAAAATCACCTTCATTGACAAACCACTCTTCAATGCGGCCCGGAATTTGGGATTGGATGGTTTGTGGTCGCTGATTCGGTTTTAAGGTGGTTACTTGCCCTTGTCCGCTAATGTTTTGTGTCCATGGTAAAAAAAGCACGATCAATATAATAATTGCCATAGCAAGCAAGAATTTGTTGAACTGTTTGTAGTACGGTTTGTTAAAGATGTGTTCGGTAGACTTGTATTTATTTAAGTCTACATATTGGTTTACCGAATTGTGGGATATGTTAAGCATGGTCTATGTTTTTAATTTCACCCTTTTCCAAATGAATGATTTGTGAGCATTTTGATTTCCAACTGTCGCCGCCACTAACCACGATGAGTGCCCAAGGCCTATCGGGATGTGTTAGGTAATCAATGATAGCATTCGTTTCCGTTGGGTTAAACCTATCTAGGGCATCTTCTAAAATGAGTACTTTTGGGTTTTTTAGAATGGCTCTTGCCAAAATAATCTTTTTGGATACGGTATGCGAGATCTGTTTGCCATCTGGATTTAAAATGGTTTGTAAGCCTTTGGGCTGTTCCTTGATAAAGTCCATGAGCCCCACTTTGTTCAAAACATCAAAAATGGCATCGTCACTGATGTTTTTATTTCCAAAAGTTAAATTTTCTTTTATGGTACCATCAAAAGGGGATTCTTCGGTTAGTGATAAGCCTAAATGTGCTCGATAATGGTTTAAATTTAAACTGCTTACGGATAAATTATTGATGTAAATATACCCTGCCGTTGGTTCTATAATCCCAGCGATAAGGCGCAATAACGTAGATTTTCCGGCACCACTTTCACCAAGAATTAATATCCTGCTTTTTGAATGTATATGAAGTGATGCATTGTATATAATAGGGCTGTCTCTGTATGGAACCCTAAAGGAAACCTCATTTAATTCGATATTGATATCACCTTTAAAAGCAGGTTTTTCTCCATCTTGGTTTTCGATGTCTTTGTCAACTATTTCTCCTAATTTTTCAATGGATGTTAAAACATCATAGAAAGGTTCCAATCCAAGAATCAGCTTTTCCACAGAGGCAATCACCAATAAAATGATGATTTCAGCAGCTACAAATTGTCCGATGTTCATTTGTTGATTGAGTACCAAAGCACCACCAATCAGTAATAAACTTGCCGTAACGATGACTTTAAAACCAACCATTTGTATAAACTGTATCATTAAAATCTTAAAGTGGTTTTCTCGAGATTCTAGATAGTCAGATACCAAATAATCGTTTTTGCCCAATGCCAAGCTCGTGCTTCCTGAAAGTTTGAAACTTGTAATGCTTCGCGCAATTTCTTGGACCCAATTGGCAACCTTATATTTGTTTTTAGATTCTACCAAACTGGTTTCTAGACCTTTTTTGGCGGTAAACTTGAAAACAACGAATACCAATAGAAGCAACAAGACTCCGAAAATGATAAAAAACGGATGGTAAAACGATAGTAATATTAATGCAAATAGAATTTGTAGTACTGCTGTAGGCACATCAATAAGGATTTTAGATAATCCCTTTTGGATGGTTAAGGTATCAAAAAAGCGGTTTGCCAATTCTGGGGGGTAGTAGTTGCGTAATTCCGTCATTTTTATTTTAGGAAAACGGTACGTGAGCTCAAAGGAGGAACGTGTAAAAATGCGTTGTTGTATGGTTTCTATAATACGTAACTGCATAAGTTGTAACGCTCCGGAAAAGGCAACACCAAGTGTCACTAAAATAACCAAAACAACCCAAGATGTTGATATCTGGGCACCTTGTATTAAATTTATAATGGTCTGTATTCCCAAAGGAAGTGATAAAGCTACAATACCCGAGAAAATGGCGTAATATAATATTTGTAGAATATCCCTTTTTTCTAATTGCATGAGGCCAATTAAACGTTGCCATGGTGTTATTGTAGGATTCGCCATAATTATATTTTTAAGGTATTGATGGTGAGGTCGATAAAGAAATCTGAAGGAGATACCGTGTCGTTGCAATTGGTTATGGACTTAAAATGGTCCTTTAAAAAATGCTGATGCATGCTGCCTTCAAGTATGGTACTTGCTAACGAGGCAGGATAAGGAAAATCAGGCCGTGTGTTTTGGATGATATCGCTTAAACGTTTTACAATACGCTTGTAAATAACAAAATAGCCTTCCTTATTTTCTTGGTCAACTTCCTTGGTTAAAAAAGATTTTGAGTTTTCATTAATGATAATCCTATTTAGGGCAACTTCATTGATATATGTGTAGCTATGGCCTGTTTTTATGTTCCTGCAAACAATATTAATAGCTTTTAACAGTTTTTCCTTATTGTCAGAAATGCTATGTGTTTCAAAAACCAATTGGTATTCAATCCAGCCCCAGTACCAAGACGATAAGTATAAAAGTAGTTTGTGCTTACTTTCAAAGTAACGGTAAATAGAGCTTTCGTTGGAGCCTATTTTTTCACCCAATTTTTTAAAAGTGAAGGTGTCAAAACCAATAGAGTCTATTAACAAAATGCTGTTTTCAATAATGCGCTTTCCTAATTCGGACGAGTCGGGGTCTTTAAGAAAGATATTTTCTGGGACAGCGATTTTTAAATTAGATAGTAAAGTTTGCATAATAATTTAATTTGATTGCAAATATAATAGTATTACTATTAATTATGAAAACAAGACTATTAATTAATAAAAATTTAACATTAGTATATTTAGTAAATGGTTAAATCTGATTTAATGGCACTCCATACTAGTTGACACTGTATGCTGAACGGGAGCAGGAGAGAGGTAAGGAATACCCAATCCCAAGCCTCGAAGGATGAATAAAAGCCCAACGATAACGATAAAAACAGGAATGGCTTTCTGGATTTTTTGTCGCATGTTACCTTTTAAAAAATGGCTAACATAAATAGCTGTGGTCATTAATGGGATCGTTCCCAATCCAAATACCACCATGTAAAGTCCACCGCTTAAAGCGTTTCCACTGGCAATAGCAGCAAATACGGCCATATACACCAAGCCGCAGGGTAAAAAGCCATTTAAAAAACCAATGGTTAAAAAGGTTTCTGGTGTTTTCTTTTTTAAGGCAACACCTAAAGACGATTTAATTTTCGCAATGATTTTAAAGATGGGTTTAGAGGCATTGTATTTACTAAATGTTTTATAAGGAATTAATATCACTACAATCATTAATAATCCAATAATAATAGATAGTTGTTGCTGAAAACCAAAAAGATAGAGGCTTTTACCGATAAGTCCGAACGCCAATCCAATGATGCCGTAAGCCAAGAGTCTTCCTAAATGGTAAAGAGCAATTTGAAATATTTTAATATAGGTATTTGTTCGGTTTACTGGCAGCATAAATGCAATAGGCCCGCACATGCCCACACAGTGAAAGCTTCCCAATATTCCCAATACAAATGCCGAAATGAGCATATTAATAATTTATGGTTTCTTTATATAAATACGATTGCCCATTGTATTGCCAATCGACTTTAATGTTCCAACGACCATCTACCAAACGGTTGTCAGGTATGAGCAAATATGGTTTAGATAATGAAATGGACGTATCAAAATCTAATTGTTTGTTAGATGGTCTGTATAGGAACACATGTCCAGTAATGTTGTTTAAATCGAGATGTTTAGGGAACACAATAAGTAAGCCGTCGGCAGTTCGTTTGTAGCTTATGTTTTCGTTTAAGTTTTTTGCATTGTTCAGCTTGTTAATGTCCTCTTGATATTTTAGTTCTTCTGCATAATAATCTTCGGTTACCAAATCGTGGTCAAACTTATCCTCTACATTTATGGTTATTATAAAATACATGATAAAGCTTATGAAGCCGATAAAAGCCAATACAATTCCTGTTCCCCAATTTATTTTCATAATCTTGTCATTCCTGTGAAGGCAGGAATCTATTTTTTAATTAATATTTATTTTTTTACCTAACACCAAATCCAGATAGCTATCGGGAATGAGTTTATTGCTAATTTGTTCTCGATACATTTTGCTCATGCTTCGCAAAACACTCGAACTGACACCAACACCCAACACCCAACAACTAACACCTATCTACCTATAACTCCTAGGCCCTAAAAAATTAGCTGTTGTGGTTTCAATTAATGTATCACCTTGGTAAACGCCGATTTTTATGGTATTTCTATCGCCCGTTAAAGCGGCATTATTAATTTCAACAAACAGAGTTCCTTTTGCAATACCAAGCTTGGGAACCGTAAAACTATTACTGGTTGCCACCAACTTTAGGTCGCCTTTATGGGACATTAATTTAAAACTCACGTCTTCAATATCATGTGTTGTTTTATTAATCAATTTATAGGTAAACACATTGCTAATGATGTTATTTTCCTTGTGTTCAAATAACTGGCCGGGTAATCTTAAAACAGTGGCTTCTAAATCATTTCTTAAAAATAGCATTCCTGTTAACAGCCCAATTAAAATAGTAAGCACGGCAATATAGCCTTTCATTCTTGGCGTTAGTTTGAAAGGTGTTTTTTTCTCAATATTATCTTCACTGGCGTATCTTATCAACCCTTTAGGTAAGTTAACACTTTCCATGATGCTATCGCATTCATCGATGCAAGCGGTACAATTTACACACTCTAATTGTGTGCCGTTCCTAATATCGATGCCAGTTGGACACACATGGACGCACTGGAAACAATCGATGCAATCCCCATGGCCTAAGGCTTGTCTGTCTTCATTCTTTTTGATTTTTTTTCTGCCGTTTTCACCTTCTCCGCGTTTATGGTCGTAAGCCACCACAATGGATTTGTTGTCCAACAACACCCCTTGTAGCCTACCATACGGACAAGCAATCACGCAAACCTGTTCTCTAAACCAAGCAAACACAAAATAAAAGACAGCTGTAAAAATGAGCAAGGATATGAGAGTACTTAAATGGTTAAGCGGATTGTCGGTTATATAACTTATCAGTGTATCGCCACCAATTAAATATGCTAAAAATACATTGGCGATAGCAAAGGAAATGAAAAGGAAAATAATCAGCTTTAAGCCTTTTTTTCTTATTTTTTCGGCGTTCCAAGGTTGTTTGGCTAAGCGTATTTGTTTGCCTCGGTCACCTTCAATCCAATATTCTATGCGTCTGAACACCATTTCCATAAAGATGGTTTGCGGACAAATCCAACCACAAAAAACACGTCCGAATGCCACTGTAAACAGTGTAATGAATATCACACCTATGATCATGGAAATTACAAACAAGAAAAAATCTTGTGGCCAAAATGGAAATCCGAAAATATTAAAACGGCGTTCCAATACATTGAACATTAAAAACTGATTGCCGTTTATTTTGATGAAAGGCGCACTGAATAAAAAAACCAGCAGGATGTAACTGACCCATTTTCTGTATTCATAGAATTTTCCACTAGGTTTTTTAGGAAATACCCAAGCGCGTTTTCCCTCATTGGTAACGGTGCTGATTGAATCTCTAAATACTTCGTTTTCTGGTGTTTCCAATGTTTTTGTTTTTCTGAATAGATGTCATGTCGAGTGAATTTTTTAAAATTTATATCGAGACCCTTGTGAGAGTGTTCTCGATACATTCCGATAATAATCGGAACACTCGAACTGACATGCTATTGATTAGTCACTGCTTGTGTTGTATCTGTTGTTGTTTGAGGAGGTGCTTCAGAAGTGCTTGCGCCCCAAAGTTCACCTTCTGGTTCTTTCGGATTGGCTGGTGTAGTCCCTTGAAATGTTAACACATAACTAGAAACCTGTGCCATTTCAAGTGGTTTTAATTGTTGTTTCCATGCAATCATTCCCTTACCAGAACGGCCTCCTTCACTAACGGTATTAAACACACTTTTGATATCGCCTCCTAAAATCCAATGTTGATCGGTTAGGTTTGGACCAATACCACCACCGCCATCTGCCATATGACAGGCGATACAGTTGGTTTCGAAAATGGTTTTTCCCGCACTTAAATCGGTTGCATCGGTAAGCAATGTAACTGTATTCACATCAACCAAATCCTTGGCGGTTTTTTTGTAAGCCTCAATAGCTGTTTTGGCATCAGCTAATTCGGTTTCTAATTCTTCATATTGGTTAGTGCCATTAAATACATGAAACCTTAATAAATATACGGCGGCAAATATAATGGAGATATAAAATCCATATAGCCACCAAGGAGGTAGGTTGTTATCTAGCTCTCTTATGCCATCATAATTATGATCTAAAATAATTTCACTTTCTTCTTCAATCGGTTTAGAACCCAAAAGTTTTTTATAGGTATTTTTTATCCAAGTGAATTTATAAGCGTTTTCTTTTTCGGCTAAAAAGCGTGCTCTAGCTTCTTCATCAAGTTTGTGTAGCATGACGTTTTCTAAAGCACTTGTTATGGCTTCAATGGCAATCAATATTAGCAGTACCAATAAAAGAAATAATAGCACGGCAGGAAATACAATGAAGGCAGGTTGGTCGCCAGAATCAATTACATATTCGGTCAGTCCGAAAATGATAAAGAATACAATTGGTACGCGTATCCATGATGGAATTAAATGTCTCATAGTTCTGTGTCGTTTTGGTGGTTTTCTAATGGGATATGGCTTACGGTTTTGATGTAGTCTTTTTTAGCTGTAAACACCCACCAAAAAAGAATGACAAAAAAGATAAAGAAAATGAGGAGGGAGATGATGGGGTAAATCTCTATACCCTCCATACTCTCCATGTGACCTTTTATAAATTTTAACATGATGTTTTAGTTTTTGGTTAATGGTTGTTAGTTGATTGTTTTTGGTTGATGGTTGATTGTTTTTGGTTAATGGTTTTTGCCAACAACCACCAACCATCAACCGCCAACTATTTTAATGTTTCTACTTTTATATCGGTACCCAAGCGCTGTAAGTATGCTATCATGGCAACAATTTCCCTGTTTCTCATTTCAACAAAAGTTTCGCCATTTTCGGCAGCATATTTTTTGTCAGCCTCATAAGAATTTACAAAATCTGGATCGGTGTAAAGGTTTTTCTCAATGTCGGTTCCTTGCTTCAGCATATGCTCTTGAGCATTGGCTATATCTTCCTCTGTATAAGGTACTCCTAGGGACACCATGGCTTTCATTTTTGCTTCGGTTGACGATTTATCCAATTCATTACTAATCAACCATTGATAACGAGGCATGATGGAACCCGATGAGGTGCTTTGCGGATCGTACATATGGTTAAAGTGCCAGTTATCGGAATATTTACCGCCAATTCTGTGTAAATCCGGCCCTGTACGCTTACTGCCCCATAAGAACGGATGGTCGTACACATATTCACCAGCTTTAGAATAGTCGCCATAGCGCTCAACTTCGTGTCTAAACGGACGAATCATTTGAGAATGGCAACCTACACAGCCTTCACGAATATAAATATCGCGTCCTTCCAATTCCAATGGCGTATATGGTTTTACACTGGTAATGGTTGGAATATTCGATTTTACCATAATGGTTGGTACAATTTGAATGATACCACCAATTAATATAGCAACAGTAGCCAAAATAGTTAATTGTACAGGTCTGCGTTCTAACCAAGAGTGCCATCCTTCACCAGAAGTGCGTTTTTTGGTCACCACTTCTAGTGCGGCAGCTTCAGCCAATTCATCTTCAACCTTGCTACCTTGTTTTATGGTGACAATGATATTGTAAACCATGATTAGCATACCTGTTAGAAACAATGTGCCACCAATGGCTCGCATCCAGTACATCGGCATGATTTCGGTAACGGTTTCTAAAAAGTTGCCATAGGTTAAAGTGCCATCTGGGTTAAATTGTTGCCACATAGAATATTGGGTAAATCCAGCAACATACAACGGTAATGCGTACATAATGATACCTAAGGTGCCAATCCAGAAATGTAGGTTTGCTAATCCAGTAGAGTATAAATTGGTTTTGAAAAGTCTAGGAACTAACCAGTAAATCATTCCAAAGGTTAGAAATCCGTTCCATGCTAAGGCTCCAACGTGTACATGGGCAATAATCCAGTCTGTAAAATGAGCTACGGCATTTACATTTTTAAGTGATAATGTAGGGCCTTCAAAGGTTGCCATGCCATAGCCGGTAATGGCAACGACCATGAATTTTAAAACAGGATCTACGCGAACTTTATCCCAAGCACCACGAAGTGTCAACAGACCGTTTATCATACCACCCCAGGATGGCATTAATAACATAACTGAAAATGCTACACCTAAATTTTGTGCCCATTCCGGTAAGGCTGTGTATAGTAAATGGTGTGGGCCTGCCCAGATATAAATAAAGATTAAGGACCAAAAGTGAATAATGGAAAGTCTATAAGAATACACGGGTCGGTTTGCAGCTTTAGGTACAAAATAGTACATCAATCCTAAAAATGGTGTCGTTAAAAAGAAAGCTACGGCATTATGCCCATACCACCATTGCACCAAAGCATCTTGTACCCCAGCATATACTGAATAACTTTTTAAGCCACTCACTGGAAGTTCTAAACTATTAAAAATGTGCAATACGGCAACGGTTACAAACGTGGCAATGTAAAACCAAATAGCAACATATAAATGGCGTTGTCTTCTTTTTAATATGGTACCAATTAAGTTCCATCCAAAAACCACCCATACCACGGCGATAGCAATATCTATAGGCCACTCCAATTCGGCATATTCCTTAGACGATGTATAGCCTAAAGGTAGTGTTATGGCAGCCGCAACAATTATGAGTTGCCAACCCCAGAAGTTGATTTTGCTTAAAACATCGCTAAACATTCTGGCTTTGAGTAAGCGCTGCGTAGAGTAGTAAACCCCTGCAAAAATGGCGTTACCCACAAAGGCAAAAATAACGGCGTTGGTATGTAATGGCCGTAAACGACCAAAACTTAGCCAAGAAATACCATCGGTTAAGTTTGGGAATAAAAACATAAAAGCAAGTAGTAAGCCTACCAACATACCTACAACCCCCCAAAGCATGGTGGCGTAGATAAAATTTTTAACGATTTTATTATCGTAGTGAAATTGCTGGATGTCCATAGTTGTGGTTATTAATCTTTTTTGGTTAGTATTGATTTTTTGGATTTTTCTTTAATCAGTTCGTCTTCAAATAGCATGCGAACGGATGGGGTGTAACTATCATCGAACTGTCCGTTTTTTATTGCTATAATAAAAGCGATAAAAAAACCAACAGCCACAATAATACTTATCGTTAACAAAACATAAATAACACTCATACCTACTTGAAGTTATGGTTCAAAAATATTCCTATCTGTTTTTGTAAAATATGATATTTGTCATGTTTCATATTTATTATAATTCCACAGAGGCATACGGAGTTTTCATGAAGGCTCTCAAAGATTAATTTATTTAAAGTCTCTCTGTGTATCTCTGCGATTGCTCTGAAAAACTCTGTGTAACTAGTCTAATTTTCTACCTATAATATTGGTTGCTACGGTTGTAAAAGCAACAATAGTTATTGAACTTAACGGCATTAAAATGGCCGCGATAACGGGTTCTAACTGACCTGTAACCGCAAAATAAAGTCCGATGCAATTGTATAGGAACGACAACACAAAACTCCATTTAACGATTTTGATAGCCGATTTTGATGCTTTTATATAATCATGCAATTGATTGAATTTTGAGGCGTCCAAAATAGCATCACAAGCGGGCGAAAACACATTCACGTTTTCTGAAATGGCAATACCCACATCACTCTGCGCCAAGGCTCCAGCATCATTTAATCCATCTCCAATCATCAGTACTTTAGCACCTTCACTTTGATGGTATTTAATATATTCCAGCTTGTCTTCTGGTTTTTGGTTAAATAATAATTTGGTTTTTGTTGGAAGTAATTTGGTAAGATTATCTTTTTCACCTTCATTATCTCCTGAAAGAATAACCAAATCATAATCTTGTTTTAGTTGGTTGAATAGTTGTGACAATCCTTTTCTATAAGCATTGTAAAAAGTGAATTTCCCTTTGTAGGTGTTGTTACTACTTATGTGAACCGCTGTATTTAATGTAGTCGTTTCTGAAGAATGGCCGACAAAAGGTGCAGAGCCAATTTTTATGGAATCTTGTTTGTATTGCGCTTCAATACCTTTTCCTAAATATTCTTCATATTTGTCTAAAGTCAGGATGTTATGTTCGTCTAAAAGACTGTATAACGATCTGCTTAAAGGATGGTTGGAACCTCTCAAGGTGCTTTTTAATAATACTTCTTCATCTTTGGAAAGTGCCATGCCTTCGTACTGAATCGTTGTTTCTTTATTGGCAGTAATAGTCCCCGTTTTATCGAAAATAATGGTATTTATTTTAGCTAATTGTTCAATAACGCCCGCATTTTTTAAATAGAATTTTTTCTTGCCTAAAATACGAAGCACATTTCCAAATGTAAAAGGTGCAGCAAGTGCTAAGGCACACGGACAAGCAATAATGAGTACGGATGTAAAAACATTAATGGCTTTACTAGAATCTACAATGAGCCAAAATGTTGTGGAAACCAAGGCAATGGTTAAAATATATATGGTAAACCGTTTGCTTATTTGGTTGGTAATATTGGTAAAAGCCAATGATTTGTCTTTTTTAAACACATCGTTGCTCCAGAGTTGGGTTAGATAACTTTGCTCAACGGATTTTAAAACATCCACTTCAATGGTGCCATTCAGTTGCTTGCCGCCTGCAAATAGTTTGTCGCCCGACAGTTTACTGATTGTTTTAGATTCTCCGGTTACAAAACTGTAATCAATTCGTGCATTGCCTTTTATTAAAATACAATCCACAGGAATGAGTTCCTCGTTTCTGATTAAAAGGCGGTCGCCCTTTTCGATATCATATACTTGTATGGATGTTTCTTTTCCTTCCGAAGTAATTTTTGTTATTCCGATAGGGAAATAGGATTTATAATCGCGTTCAAAAGATAAAAAAGCGTAGGTTTTTTGCTGAAAGAATTTCCCAAGTAATAAAAAGAAAATAAGTCCGGTTAAACTATCAAAAAAACCAGAGCCTAAATCGAACATGATTTCCACCGTGCTTCTAATAAACAAGACGGCAGCACCCAAAGCGATGGGCACATCAATATTTAGAATTTTAGAACGCAATCCTTTGTAAGCCGAGATAAAATAATCTTGTGCAGAATAAAATATAACAGGTACTGAAAACGCAAACATCAACCATCTAAAGAAGGGCTTGAATTGCTCGAGCCAAAATTCGCCGACTTCAAAATATTCAGGAAACGATAAAAACATGACGTTTCCAAAGGCAAAACCAGCAATGCCGAGTTTGTAAATCAGCGACCTATCAATGTGTTTTTTCCCGACACTATAATCGTCTAAACTTATAAAAGGTTCGTAGCCGATACTGCTCAATAAAGTCACCAGATTTTTTAAAGGCAAGGTTTCGGCATTAAATGTTATCCGAACGGTTTTTTTGCCAAAATTGACTGTTGAGGCACTTATGGACGGATGTAATTTGTTGAGGTTTTCAAGAATCCAAATACACGAACTACAATGGATGTGCGGAATGTAAAGGGACACAATTTG
>NCDW01000246.1 GCA_002280395.1 Flavobacteriales bacterium 32-35-8 | reverse complement strand
TAAATTTTGTCCTTGAATAAAAATTCTTAACGATTTTAAATTTGCTGCTTCAGCAAATTTTGAAGGAAGGTTATAGCCTAAAGTTAAGTTTCTTAATCTTACATAGTCACCTTTTTGTAACCATCTGTCTGAACCTTGTTGAGCCTCATTTCCATAAATAGGATTAGGTAACACATTGATGTCTCCAGGTTGTTTCCAATAGTTAAATGCATCAACACGTTGGTTGGCATTAACAAGGACACCATCACTTAGCATGTTACTTTCCATGTAGTTTAATATGTAGTTTCCAACTTTGTAATAGAAATCAGCAGTTAAATCAAAACCTTTATAATTCAAATAGAAATTAACACCACCGTCAAAATCAGCTAAAGGAGATTTTCCACTAAGTACAACATTCGCATTTGAATCATAAACGTTAGTAATATTTCCATCAGAGCCGTAGAATAAAGGCTCTCCATTTGCAGGATTAATTCCAGCCCAGCGAGGAACATAGAAAGTATTTATTTCTTCACCTATAGTTATAATATTATCACCTCTGATTATGTTATCTCCATTAGGGTTTGCTGCAGATGGAACAAGTTTAGTAACTTCATTATCAACAAAAGAAATATTACCACCTATCGTAAATAAAAAGTCTTCTTTCTTAATAATATCACCACTTAATTCAATCTCAATACCTTTGTTTACCATCTCACCTATATTACTAAAAATGCTACCATCTGGTTCTCCACCTAATGCAGGTAACGGAGCATTTAATAATAAGTCTGACGTGGTTCTAGTATAATAATCAACAACTCCACGTAATCTTCTATTTAAGGCCGAAAATTCAATACCTATATCATAAATAAAGTTTTTTTCGAATCCTAAATTAGGATTTCCATTATCTGTAGGTATCGCTGTAATTAAACCATTTAAACTTCCAAAGCCCAAAGTTGGAAGAGACGCATAAGAAGCAATGCCGTTTCTATTACCTGAGGTACCTGCAGAGGCACGAAGTTTTAAATCGTTAATAATATTATCGTTGAAAAAGTTCTCTTTAGAAATATTCCAGGCAGCACTTGCTGACCAGAAAACACCATATTGATTTTCTGATCCAAATACAGAAGATGCATCTCGTCTTATAGATGCTGTAGCAATATATTTGCTGTCATAGCTATAATCCAAGAAACCTCCATACGATAAAAGCGTGTTAGTAAATAGATTGGTAGAAGCGGCAGTTGGTAGAGACGCTACAGCCTGAACGGATAAATCTGGATTGGAGAAACCAATACTTTCTAAACTATAGTTTCTAAGGGTATTTTTATTAAATTCAAATAATCCTGTTAGAGTAACCTCATGTTTTCCTCCAAATGTATTGTTGTAAGACAACAAGTTCGTAACAGTATAATCTAAATCATTAGAGCCATTATCTGTTTTACTACCTGGATTATCTGCATCACCAACGTAGCCATCAAGTATAGAACCTGGTTGTACGAAAAATTCTCTTCTGTAGGCAGTATTTGCAGCACCTATTTTAAAGGTATTTGTAAAATGATCTGTCAAATTAGCTTTTGCGTACATACCTCCAATTAGTATTGTTCTTTTCTCTAATTCTGGCACAGTAATTAATGCCTCAGATATTGAAAGACCGTTTGTTGTTAGATTGTATATAGGATCTCCATTTTCGTCTAATACTAAGTTGTTATTATTATCCAAAAGAAATTTTGTTTCATATGGATTATAATCATACATAGCTCTAAAAGGATTTTGAACATTATTTCTATCCCTTGGCTCATCCGATTCTGTAGCAGAAATACTAGCATTAATGCCAATTTCTAGCCATGGTTTCGCTTGATAGGTTAAATTTAATCGGCTATTTAATCTTTCAAAACCACTTATATCTTTGATGATACCAGTGTTTCTGTCGTGTCCCATGCTAAAGAAATAAGAAATGTCTTGAGAGCCACCGGTGAAAGAAAGTGTGTTTGATTGGATTACTGATTTTTTTAATAGTACATCTAACCAGTCAGTATCTCTACCTAATAAACGATTGTAGCCTTCTTCTGTTGTAATAGTAGCGCCAGGTAACGCTGCAGCATTTGAAATACCTAATGCTGTTAATTCTCTTTCATACTGAATTTTTTGAGAAGCATTCATCATGTCAAAATTATCTTCTATTCGCTGTCCAAAACCAAATCTTGATGATACTTGGATAACAGCGTCAGCATTTTTACGTCCTGTTTTTGTTTTTATTAAGACAACTCCATTCGCTGCTCTAGACCCATATAATGAAGCAGTTGCAGCATCCTTAAGAATAGACATGCTTTCAACGTCATTAGGATTAACAGAATTTAAATCTGGTGCTACCACACCATCTATCACGTAAAGAGGTGCGCTAGAAGCATTAATAGATCCAATACCACGGACACGAACAAATGCCGTTTGCCCGGGTTTACCATTGCCACCTACTACCTGAACGCCAGACGCCACGCCTTGCAACATATTGTCAATAGATGTAGTTGGAGACAGTTTGGCTAAGTCTTCACTGGTAACCACTGATACTGCAGAGGTAAGTTGGTCTCTCGTTTTTTCTCCGAAAGCAACAATTACAATCTCTTCTAAAGCACCAGAATCTTCTTCTAATTCTAGATTTATTGTGTTGGACGCTCCAACTACAACTTGTTTGGTAACGTATCCAACAAAGCTGTAAACCAAAGTAGCACCCTGATTAGCTTTAATCGAATATTTGCCATCAAAATCTGTTGATGTTCCGGAGGTTGTACCCTGAATTATGACGGTAGCACCTGGGAGAGGTAAACCAGATGCATCTGATACAGTACCCGAGACTGTTTTTTCTTGTGCGAACGTTAGTTGCACGACAAACGCTAGTAATAGCGTTAGAATTCCACTAAACTTTGTTTTCATTTTATAAATATTTGAATTAGTCTTGTCAAAAATCTTAAAATAAAGTTAATAAAACAATAATTTGAAGTTAAAATTTCAAGGTTTTTTTAAAATCACTGAGAATTCAATAATGTTAACCTTAAAAATTAGCTGTAAGGCTGATGTGTATTTTGGAATTGGATAATTTAAACTCTTGATTTTCGCTTTTTCCATTGGCATAATTAAGCTTTAACAGTCCAGAATTAGTCAGTATTCCAAGCCCAAACCCATATCCAATTAGTTTCTCTTTAACATTCGTTATTTTATTTTCAAAATAAGCAAAATCTGTAATTGTGTGGATGTAGATAGTGTTGTTAAGTTGGAATCTATACTCGGAATTTAAAATGCCATATGAAGACGCTAATAAACTGTTTTCTTCAAAACCTCTAATTGAGTTAATGCCACCAAATCGTAATAATTCATTTTCAAAATAAGTATCAGACATTAATGTTTTACCATCAATTTTTATAAAAACACTATTTCTATTATTGAAATTAAAAATCTTAAAGCTATTTAAGCTTAGTTGAGTTTGTTTTCTGATAATGCAATCGTTTTTCTTTTTCCAAAATTTGTTTCCAAGTAAAAGGAAGTATTTATTGGGAATAATAAGTTGTACGATTGTAAATTAAAGTATTCATAAGCTGATGTAAAAAAATTCGAGTCAAAATCTGTGATTAAGTTTGAAGTGCT
>NCDW01000245.1 GCA_002280395.1 Flavobacteriales bacterium 32-35-8 | reverse complement strand
TCTTACAGCAACTCAACCAGGTAAAGTGAAAAATTCAACCACATCACCCATCAACGAATGTTCCGGTTTTGTACTTCCGGTTGTGATGGAAACGAAAGCAGCACAGGTGTTGTTATATCATTTTCTACAAAAAACAAAATATATCACTATCAGCAACGCTTTATTGAAAAGGGTTTAACAATTACAGCCGAAAAATTACGTGATGCCTTTTTAGAAAAGGACACTAACTCTAAAATGGTACTTGAGGTATTTAAAAAACACAATGAGGATGTTAAATCACTAATTGGAATTGACTTTGCTCCAAACACCTTGATAAGATATCAAACAACCTTAAACCATATAACAAACTTTATTTCAAAAGAATATCGAGTTGAAGACATCCCTCTAAAACAAATAGATAATATATTTATTAATAGGCTCGAATACTATTTAAAAACAACTGAAAATTGCAGCCATAATACAACATTCAAATATGTTTCCAATTTAAAAAAAGTTGTTCGAATTGCATATAATAATGGTTGGATTGAAAAAGACCCCTTTGTAAATTATAAAACAAAGTACAAAACCGTTGACCGAGAGTTTCTTTTGGAGCAGGAAATCCAAACCATGATTGAAAAAGATTTTAGAATTGAAAGGCTGAACCAAGTGAAGGATATATTTATATTTTGCTGCTATACTGGTCTAGCTTATAGTGATGTGAAAAAATTAACCAGTGATAATATTGTTTTGGGAATTGATGGTGACTATTGGATTAAAACCAAACGAACCAAAACGAATAGTCAAACGAATATTCCTATTCTTCCATCTGCTTATGAGATACTCTTAAAGTATCAAAATCATCCCGATATTAAAAACCATGAAAAAGTTCTTCCTGTATTGAGCAATCAAAAAATGAATTCTTATTTAAAAGAAATAGCTGACCTATGCGGAATTCAAAAAAACTTAACTTTTCACTTGGCTAGACACACTTTTGCGACTACAGTGACATTAAATAATGGCGTGTCAATTGAATCTGTAAGTAAAATGCTTGGACATAAATCAATGAGAACGACACAACATTATGCCAAGATTCTAGATAGAAAAGTAAGCCATGATATGAAAATTTTACGTGAAAAATTTGCTGAGAAAAATGAAATTAAAGTTAATGGACTATAAGCCTTTAATTATAAACCCAAATTATTTAATTATCGCCTTAAATTAAATTCCCTTTCAATACATTCCTATTGCAGCTAGAAACATAAAAAAAGGGAATTTTTTGAGATTTAAATAATTTAGCAATTACTTTCTTCTGGTACTATTTTTTGAGCAGCTTTTCTAAATACTCGATTTTGTCTTTTTCGGCTTGAACTAGACGCTCGTATAATTCAACTACTTTATCTAAAGGATTAAAAGTACAATTGTTATGATTTACTTGGGCTGTACTATTATCATAAAAATTACTAAAGTAATTAAATACCGCTTCCTCAGAAAAGTTCTCAATAGCTTCCTTTGTTACACCCAAAGCACTGGCAATCTGCACCAATTTATCATCCTCAATCTTTTCGGATTGTTCCAAATTAGAAACGGATTGTTGGCTAATGCCGAGCTTTTCCGCTAGGGTTTCCTGTTTCATGCCCCTTAGTTCCCTGATACGGCCAATCTTTCTGCCTATGTGGTTTGGTTTTGTTGCTGTTTCCATAACCCAAATATAAGATTTTTTCTAAAAATCACCATAACCGTAAAAAACAATTTCGCAGTTGTATTATACAATTTACTTTAGTTCGGTACATGGGGCTTTTGTGCTTAGTTTATGTAAAACAAATTATCATGGAAACAAAAGCACCCAAAAAGTTCCCATTTCAAAAAGAACTGATTTCCCTAATAAAAAAGGAACTTCAATTACATTCGGTTTATGTAATCAGCGTATATCCCGAAAAAAGGAAACAGGACATCTATTTGACACCCATCAACAAGAACACCAGAAAACAGGTCACTTATACCTTGCTCATTATTGGACATAAATCACCACGTAAAACCATGGGTGATCTTATGGCTTACCTCTACAACAAAACGGAACAGCGATGCAAGGTATATGCCATTTTCCATACCCTTGCCAACATCATGGACAGGATAGATGTTGGTGATAATTTTTTGACCCGAACTCTATCGCAGACCCCCTGCATGTACAAAGAGGACGATGCCCTATCAAGGTTCAGCCAATACCAGATATGTTTCCACAGGCTTGTATTTAAAAGGATAAAGAAAGGTTGGAAGAACCGTATGAAACGGGCGGACTATTTGTTAACGGTAATAAACACTATTGAGGATAATGAAGAGCCCAATTCCAAACTGGCAGTAGCAAACTGTGCCGTGGAACAGATGTGCTTGGCACTCCTGAACCTATTTTGGGAATATAAGCCTCACCATTATTCATTGGACTACCTATTTCACTTATGCAGCCACTTCACCCATTTGCCAAACAGGATATTCCCAAGGACGACATTCGGTCTGCAAAGGCACTATTATATGCTCTGCAATGCACAGGACATCATACGTTTCAAGAACAAAAATGAATTTTCAAAAAATGATGCGCATAAGGTCGCCAAACTATGCGAACGGTTCTATGACGAAGCCCTAGAACTTGGCAAGGAACAGTTAAAGCGCCTCAAAGAAATCCATTACCGGCAAGATGTAAAATCCCAATAGGGGCATAAAGCCCATGAAAAGAAAAAAAATCAACCATTAAAATCCCCACATGGAAACAAACAACACACCAAACAGGACGGACAGGGAAAAACTGGAGGAAGCCATTAAATTGTTGAGCCCTAGAATCCGCAAGCACTACAAACGGGAAGGTAATGACACCATGCAGGAAGTGACCTTTGAGGTTGAGGACAATGGCGAACTTCGGTATATCATCTCCTGCCTACTCAGGACATGTATCTTGGCATTGGACAGCGAGAACGACTTTGCATCGCCAAGACTTAACAATTGCTCCAAGGAACTGACCATAACGACCGTACTGGACCTGGTGGACAGTTTACTGCCAGATGCACAACTGGCAAGCTATGATGCCATTGAAAAACTGTTGTTGGAAAAGAATCAAGATTAGTCATAAAAGCGTTAAATTAGGGATTACCAATAGATGTTGTATTATGATATTTTTACGGATTAAAAGCCCCAACATCTATCGAGCTAATACTATGAAGTGTTTTTGGAAATTATGAACTTAAAGTTTATATTTTAGTAAAAAAATCATTGGTTTTACTGGGCTGTCCACATTTTTTTAGTAAAAACCAAACTTTCAAAACTCGTATAAATACTTCTAAAACTTCAAAATATATTAAATGGCAGCAAAGAGTATTAAAAGCCAACTTTTTCACGGAAAAATATATTGATTTTATTGGCTTACGGGCGTTTTTCCGTGAAAAATGATAGGAATTCAATCCATTTAAACCCTTGAAACTACCTAAAACTAAGGGAAATCAAATCGTAACATCGCTTTAGCGTGTTACCCTCTTGCTTTACCAAATCCTATAGGCCTATCAAATTGCATTAACCTCCTGATTAAAAAATAAAACGTCCTTAAAATGCTAAGGACGTAAATATACGCGGTACCACCTTAGTTCTAGAATGT
>NCDW01000244.1:5042-7358 GCA_002280395.1 Flavobacteriales bacterium 32-35-8 | reverse complement strand
CAAAATGTTAAGAGCCATAAAACAATACATTTAGGAGATCTTTTCTTTTTTGAAAATTATTTAATTGCCGAATTTAATGAAGGTGTGGAAATTAATTATAAAAATTTTGATGCTGTTAGGGAATTGATTAAAGAACATTTTGGAAATGACAGCTTCGGACTTATTAGCAACAGAATAAACTCGTATTCCATCGTCATCACAGATGCGCCTTTGTTTAATCAATGTGAAAGTCTTAAAGCTTACGCAACGGTGACTTACAGCTTGTTTGCGGAACGCGTATTTAACGTTGAAAATTATTTTTTTAAATTTAATAAACAGAATTTCAACTCACTATCAGATGCTAAAGTTTGGGTTGAAAACACGTTGACAATCAACACACAACAATCACTTAACTAAATAAATACCGTCGGGTTTTATTTCGATAACATGTTGTTTGTATAAAGTACCGACCGCTTTTTTGAAGTTCTTTTTACTCATTTGAAGTGTGCTTTTTATAACTTCTGGATCAGTTTTATCCGTAAGATTTAAATAACCTTTGTTATTTTGAAGCTCATTCATAATTAATTGAGCATTGGGTTCTATATTTCTGTAGCCAACTTGCCCCAGAGAAATATCTAATTTATTGCCGGGCCTTATTTTTTTAACAACGCCTTTAAGTTTATCTCCAATACTTAAATCGGTGAAAATATTATCCTTATATATTAATCCGTGATGCTTTTTGTTGACAATCACGTTCATACCAATATCTGATGGATGTGAAACGATTAAATCTACTTCTTCAAATTCTTTAACCGTAAGTTCTTTATTATCTAAAAACTGATTGGTTTTACTAGAAGCTACCAACCTATCTGATTTTTCATCTAAAAAACAATACACCAAATACCACCCTCCTTTTTTCATAGGGAAGGCTTGCTCCTTAAATGGACAAAACAATTCCTTTACCAATCCCCAATCTAAAAAGGCACCATGATCTGTGACCTGACTGCATCTTAACAACCCAAAATCATTGCGTTTTACATATGGGAAATCGGTAGATGCAACAGGGCGCTCTTCGTTATCTAAATAAACAAAAACATCTATTTTATCCCAGATTCGAAATGATTCTGGAACATATCTATTTGGTAAAAGTACTTCGTTATTTTCTTCATCCACCAAATAGATGCCATGATCTGTTTCACGAAGTATTTCTAAGTTTGACTTTCTTTAAAATAAATCCAATAAAAAAGCATTACCAAAATTAGTAATGCCTATGTATATGATGTTAAAATTAAGTTTAATAAACCGATTCTTTTTTAAAATGTTTTACCAGCAAATAATATACAACAACTCTGTATTTATTGCGATTGGATTTACCATATTTTTCTATAACAGCTTCAATTCCTTTATCTAAATCCGGACCATCTTTTAATCCCAGTTTTTTGATTAAAAAATTGCTTTTAATGGTTTGCAGTTCAGACTCGTTAGAACCTGAAACGGTTGATGAGTCAGCATTATAAATGGAAGGTCCACAGCCAATGGTAACTTTGGTAAGCAAATCCATGTCAGCCGTTACACTACATTTTTCTTTTAAATCTGCGGCATATTTAGCAATAAGTTCATCTCTTTTACTCATAATTAAGGTTTTTAGATTAATAAATACTTAGCTAAATATAAGGATTTTAAAGCAAAAAACGATTATTGTACTATGTTATGAAATTGAAATATTCTAAAAGAACTTCATCATTAAGTGTTCTTGGGGTAAAAATTTCCAACAATCTCGGCCCTTCTGAATCTGAATAGAATGTTTGCATTTTACCTTTTATTTGCAATGCTGTTTTTGCAGTTAGGTATTCAATGCCATACATTTTACATAGATGCTTTGCTGATAAATTATGAGTTGTTTCGAAATAATAATCAAAATTATCGCTGTTTTTATGCCCCGGCAATATCCTAAAAATACCACCACCTTGATTATTAATTACGATGATTCTAAAATGTTTAGGGATGTAATTATTCCACAAGGCATTGCTATCATAAAAGAAACTCAAATCACCTGTTATAAAAACCGTTGGTTTTTTGCTAACCGCTGCACATCCAATAGCTGTACTTGTACTGCCATCAATGCCACTTGTGCCTCTATTACAATACACCTCCAAGGTTTTATCAATATTGAATAACTGTGTATAACGAATGGCAGAACTATTCCCAACTTGTAAAATATAGTTTTTTGGGATGGATTTTAATATGATCTCGAATACTTTTAAATCGCTAAATGGAATTTGCGACAAATATTGTTTATGCTTTTGCAACCGTTTTTGTTTCACTACTGCCCAGATA
>NCDW01000244.1:0-5004 GCA_002280395.1 Flavobacteriales bacterium 32-35-8 | reverse complement strand
TTCACTACTGCCCAGATATCACGATAATTACTTTTCACATAATGCGTAATTTTAGGCAATAAAGCTTCGAAAAACTGATTTGGAGTCGCTTCTATATGGTTTGTCAGGCAAAAAAAGGTGTCGTTTGCCAACTTTTTATCAATATGCCAATGTTGCTTGGGCTGGTGCTTTCTTAGAAATGTTTTTATCTTTTTTGATACAATTAAACCACCAAAAGTTATGAGAATATCTGGCTTTAATTGTTTTTGCTCTTCTTTGGTTAGTGGTGTAATAATTTGGTCTATAGAAGGGAAAAAACTTTCATGGTGCAAGTTGGATGTCGTTTCAGTAAACACAATAACACTATTATCTTCTGCCAATTCATTCAACCATTTTTGCTCCACTTCATTGGGGTTACAAACGCCAACCAAAACCATTTTTTTTGCAGCCGAATTCCAATCCTCCAAACAACTTTGAATGATATAAGAATCTATAGACTTATTTTTAAGAACAATGTCCTCTGGTTTTGGAGATACGGTTAATTTCCCAACGGTTTCATACAGAGGCTCATCAAACGGAATATTAATATGCACAGGGCCTTTATTAATAATGGCATTGTTTATAGCCTCATTAATCTCAATTTCATTATGTGTTTGAATATCTTTTTGAAAACCTAGAAAACGCTCCAGCTTATCTTCAATGTTTTTCATGATGGGCAATTCCTCATGCTCTGGGATGTTGTTTTCATCCTTAATATCCAATTTTAAATGGGTAGAAAATAAAATATGGTTTTCAAACACATTTTTTTGATTGATGGTTTGACCGTCGCCTATACCAATTAAATGTTTTGGCCTATCAGCAGAAAGTACCACCAAAGGGATATCACTATAATACGCCTCAGAAACTGCTGGATAATAATTCAACAAAGCACTACCAGAGGTACAAAGTACAGCGGTAGGCTGTTGTAATTTTTGGGCCATTCCTAAAGCAAAAAAAGCGGCGCTACGTTCATCAACTATACTATAACACGAAAAGTAAGGATCGTTTGTGAAGCCTATTGTTAAGGGCGCATTCCTGCTGCCTGGTGAGATAACAATATGCTTGATTTTCTTTGCTTTACAAAGTTGAATAACCGTTTGCGCAAGAGGAATTTTTGGGTAAATCATGTTCCGTCTAATCTAAGCTACAAAAATAACAAATAGAAGTTAAGAAAACCTATTACAAAATATTTTTAATAATCTTAGATTTTGAAACGGTTTCCTCCCACTCTGCTTCTGCATTTGAGTTTTCCGTAATACCACCACCTATGTAAATATGGGCATGGTGTCCTTGAATTTGCATACACCTTAAATTAACATAGAGCTGTGTATTTTTTTTGGTCATTGTATAATGTTCGTTTTCTAAAATAAACTTTTTGGCTGCCAACTTAGGAAACCCACAAACTGCGGGCGTTGGATGCAAATCGAAAACAAACTGTTTTAAATTGGATGCTTCTGGCTTTAACTGAGCAGAAATCATGGTTCTTAAATGCAATAAATTTCCAGCTTTGACGGTTTCGATTTCAGAGATTTTTATATTTTCGACTGAAGGTTTTAAGTGTTCAATAATGAAGTCCGTTACTATTTGTTGTTCATTTATTTCCTTGTCTCTCCAAACTACTTCTGTAGAGCCCTTATAATCTTGGGTGCCAGCTAATGCCATGATAGAGAAACGGTTGCCTTCTATTTTTATTAATGTTTCTGGTGTGGCACCTAACCATAACCCTACTTTTGGGTGGTACCAGCAATACACAAATGCCAATGGATAGGTGTTTAAAAGTCTTTTGAAAACTGAAATTGGATTGGTTTCTGAAAGCTGAACCGTTTCTTTTCTTGATAAAACAACTTTGGAAAACTGATTGTTTTTAACCGCTTCAATACCTTTATTAATCAGGTTGATATGATTTAACTTATCTTCAGATGAAGCTTCGCTAGCGGGATATTCCGATGAATTATCAGCTGCAAAATCAAAAACACACGCAATTTTTTCAGAATTATTTAAAGGTAATAAAACAGTCCTTTCCTTGTCATCAAACGGGGAAAACACAAAACCACGTTCTGTAAAAGTTTCTGCAATATAAAGCTCATCATCATTCTGAAATAAGGCATTAACGAGTGTGCTATTGGGCTTTCGGTAGGCAACAAAGGGCAATGTATTATTATATTGATTTTCAATACGTTCAAAAAAGTTTTTCAAAACCATTAACTATTGCTTTTTGGTAATGAAATGGTCGATAATTTACAAACGGCTATTAAATTATCGGCCTCATCGGTCACACGTATATCCAGTAATTGGGTAGTTCTTCCTTTATGGATAAAGGTTGCCTTGGCGTAAATAAAACCTTCCTTAATGCTTTTTAGATGATTTGCGGTAATCTCCGTGCCACGAACAAAGAATTTTTCGGTATCAATAAAAATATGTGATGCAAAACTTCCCACACTTTCCGCCAAAGCTGCCGTAGCGCCTCCATGCAAAACACCATCGGGTTGGTGTACTCTAGAATTTACAGGCATTCTTGCGACCAAAAAATCAACTCCATAATCAATCACCTCAATTTGAAGCGTTTCCATCAAAGTATTTTTACTGGCGGCATTGGCTTTTGCTATAACAATTTCTTTAGTTAATGACATAAAATAGTGTATTTTTAATCAGGCTTGTAAAAGTACAAAATGACGAACGAAACCAATAAAAAATCAATGTAAATAATAATAGATTCCTGCCTGATTAGGAACAACAGCATGAAAGCACCAACCCTAGAAAACCAGCGCGTAAAACTATCGCTTTTAGATTTAAGTAACTATAAGCATTTAAGGCTTATTGCCCAAGAGCCTAACCTACTGCAATATTCACCTAGCAAAATTGACACACCCGAATATTTAAAGGACTATGTACAAACAGCTGTAGATGATTATTACCATAAAACAGCTATTCCTTTTATTGTGTTTGACAAAGAAGCAAATGCTTATGCTGGCTCTACCCGTTTCGGATTTATAAACTGGCAAAACAAGGTGATGCATATTGGTTGGACGTGGATTGGTAACGCATTTCAAGGAACGGGATTGAATATTCATATGAAATTTTTAATGTTACAATATGCATTTGAGACCTTACAATTTGATAAAGTAGAATTTAGGGTTGATGAACGGAACATACGCTCCAGAAAAGCCGTTGAAAAATTGGGAGCTACCTTAGAAGGTATTTTACGCAAAGACATTTTATTGATAGACGGTTTTAAACGAAGCAGTTGTTGTTATGGTATTTTGCAAGAGGAATAGCCAACAATTAAAATGACTGTTTTTAAAGGCTTTTAGACTTTTTTAAATTTAAAAACATTTAGCGTGGTTTGATATTCCAATAGTTGCAAAGCTTTCATTTTATTTTATATTTGTACTTCATATTGGCAATGAGGTCTGCCTTAAACCGCTCTAACTGGAGCTGATGACTTCTACTTTTAATGGCTGATGCCAATGTAGGAACATGTATTCAAGGCAAAATGGACAAAACAAAATTAAAGAAGTTTTTATTCTCATTTGAGCAAATTCCCTTACTATTATACCTTTTCAAATGGATATTTATTTGTTTGTTATTAGGTGCTATTGCTGGTTCCATCTCCGCTTTTTTCCTTTTGGGCTTAGATTGGGTAACCAATTATAGAGAATCACACTTATGGATTATTGCTTTATTACCTATTGGCGGATTCATCATAGGTTTATCTTACCATCTGTTCGGAAATAGTGTTGTTAAAGGGAATAATTTATTGCTTGAAGAATTTCATACACCAAAAAAAATCATTCCTTTTAGAATGGCACCGCTCGTATTATTCGGGACCCTTTTAACACACTTGGTTGGTGGTTCTGCTGGTCGTGAAGGAACAGCCGTTCAAATAGGCGGTGCTATTGCTGATAGGTTTACAAAAATTTTGAAGCTTTCAAAACGGGACAGAAAAATTGTTTTAATCGCAGGTATTAGTGCAGGCTTTGCTTCTGTTTTCGGAACGCCATTGGCAGGTTCTATTTTTGCTTTGGAAGTATTAATTTTAGGAAGATTACGCTTAGATGCCATTATCCCTAGTTTTATGGCTGCCGTTTTTGCTAATTATTTTTGTGACATTTGGAACGTTTCGCACACCCAATATCATATTAGTTCTGTTGCAGAAATGACACCAGTAAACCTTTTATGGTCTTTATTAGCAGGAGTCATTTTTGGACTTGTAGCGATGATTTTTTCAAAATCCACACATTTTTGGAGTCATCTTTTTAATAAGAAAGTAAAATACCCTCCGTTACGACCCGTTATTGGTGGTGCCATTTTAGCCATTGCCATCTATTTTATGGGGACGACTAAATATATAGGACTTGGAATCCCCACCATTGTTGATGCTTTTAGTGTTGACCTAAACTCCTATGATTTTTTATTAAAAATTTTGTTCACCTCATTCACCCTCGGGGCTGGTTTTAAAGGCGGTGAAGTAACGCCTTTATTCTTTATTGGGGCCACTTTAGGAAATGTTTTAATATGGTTCATTCCTTTACCAATGGGTTTACTTGCAGGTATGGGATTTGTAGCTGTTTTTGCAGGGGCAACCAATACACCTATTGCTTGTACAGTCATGGCCATAGAACTTTTCGGCATTGAATCGGGGGTTTTTATGGCTTTGGCATGTTCTACCGCCTATCTTTTTTCTGGTCATTCTGGTATATATTCTTCACAAATCATCGGAAGTCCGAAACATAATTCATTTATGCGTGAAAAAGGCATGCAACTCTCTGAAATTAAAAAAAAGAGAGCCCAAAAATGAAGTTTTGAATAAACGACAATAAATAAACTCCAGAATTTCATCGCGTTAAAATAAAATGAGGTTTAAGGGTTATTATTATGTATTGCCTATTAAAGATAAACGAATAAAAACGCTTTTTGCTTTAATAACTTTGTAAGTAAACTACAAACAATTACATTTACCATTGTACAAATAGTCGCAATTTATGA
>NCDW01000243.1 GCA_002280395.1 Flavobacteriales bacterium 32-35-8 | reverse complement strand
AAATTTTTAATTTTTAATTTAAAAATTTTTAGTCTCTCAATTTCAGCAATATTTAGCTTTTATGAATTTGAAATTGGACTTCAAAATTATGATGGTGTGTGTTTATTGACTTGCCGTTTTTATTTTTTGCTTTTTTTGAAACAAAACTATTTTCAATGGAATGATAGGTGGTCTTAATATGGAAGCCGTTGCTTAAAATGGTGTCCGTTACAATTTCTGTGGGCTGTTCCGGAATATATTTTAATTCCTCAGAGAACGATTCCAAAAGATCGGTCTCACGTAACACATCTTCATTCGTCATATACGCCCGAAGTCTGCCATCACAACCAATAAAGGCTATGGTGATTAAAATTAAAATACACAATTTATTCATATACAATAAATTAAATATCCAAATCGAAAGTTTTTCTTAAAAGATCTATATTAGGGTTTTTGGCTTTTAATTTTTCGAATTTTTCTTGGGTTGTGAAGGCGTACTGCTTTTCTTTTTCCTCATTGACGGTGATTGCTAAATCGATGCTATAGTTGTTTAAGGATTTCCTTAAAAAGAGCATAAGCTCATACTGTTGGCGTTCCACTTCCACTTTATTGGTCGCGTTAGGAAATTCTAAATGAATGGTAGTACCAATCAATTTGGGCTTGTCTATGGATAATATGGACGCCAAATTATGCTTGCCGTTGTTTTGCAAATCTGTTACAAAAAGGTTCCAATATTCTATGAGTGCCTCTTCTGTAAAATCATCTTTTGGCAGGTTTTCTTCATCAATAACCACCTCCATTTGCTTTATTTGATGTTCTTTTTTGGCTTTTATACTGCTTAAAGACAATCCAGAAAGACGTTTGGTCTCTGGATTTAAAACAATTTTGGGCGGTTCTTTAACCTGTAAAGACTCTAGAACAGACGTTTTAGAATCAGACTGGTTTTCGGTGTTACTTGGTATGTCGGCAGTGGTTGCCTCTTTTACAGGTAAGGTTTTAGGAACATTTACTGGAATGGGCGTAATGCCTTTATTTTTAAAATAGGAGGGTGGAATTATGTAATGTTTGCTATTTTTTTTTTCTCCATCAAAAGTGATAGAGGCAAGCTGCATGAGGCATAATTCAACTAATAAGCGTTGATTTTTGCTGGATTTGTATTTGAGATCGCAATCGTTTGCTAAATTGATGCCCTGCATTAAAAACTCTTGCGAGGCTTTTTTGGATTGTACTAAATATTTTTCCTTTATAGTATCTCCGACTTCCAACAACTCGATGGTTTCGGGCGTTTTGCTCACTAATAAATCCCTAAAATGGGAAGCCAATCCGGCAATGTAATGATGGCCGTCAAACCCTTTGGAAAGCGTTTGATTGAACTGAAGTAATAATTCTGGAATCTTATTCTCTAAAATAAGGTCGGTGCTTTCAAAATAGGTTTCATAATCAAGGACGTTCAAATTTTCGGTAACGGCTTGTCTGGTAAGGTTTTTACCAGAAAAACTCACGACCCTATCGAAAATGGACAAGGCATCGCGCATGGCGCCATCCGCTTTTTGGGCAATGATATGAAGCGCGTCATCTTCGGCATTCACGCCTTGTTCGTCAGCGATATATTTTAAATAATCCTTGGCATCTTTAACGGTAATTCGCTTAAAATCAAAAATTTGGCAACGCGATAAAATGGTTGGAATGATTTTATGTTTTTCGGTAGTAGCAAGAATGAAAATACAGTGTTTAGGGGGCTCTTCAAGTGTTTTAAGGAACGCATTAAATGCAGCTTGCGAAAGCATGTGCACCTCATCAATAATATACACTTTGTATTTTCCAACTTGGGGCGGAATCCTAACTTGATCCGTTAAATTTCTAATATCATCAACGGAATTGTTGGAAGCTGCATCCAGTTCAAAAATATTAAAGGCGAAATCTTCATCACCAGTTTCCGTGCCGCCGTTAATCATTTTGGCTAAAATACGTGCACAGGTCGTCTTTCCAACGCCACGAGGTCCTGTAAATAATAAGGCTTGCGCTAAATGGTTGTTTTCAATGGCATTTAATAAGGTGTTTGTAATAGCCTGTTGTCCCACAACATCCTTGAATGTTTGTGGTCTGTATTTTCTGGCTGATACTACAAAGTGTTCCAATTTTGCTGAATTTACTTGTATTGAATTCATTTCAATATCCAGCATCTCACGATGCCTATTGAATTAAAAACAAAGTTAAAAATTCAAATTAGAATTCAGAATTCAGAATGTAGAATTTAAAATGAGTTATTAACAACTTTGAGTGATAAGTGCCTAAAGTAAAAAGTATTTAAAGTTATGGTATTAGGAATTTCTTTATTGTAATTTTGCACGTAAGTAAATCGCCTTATCGCTGAATCCTTTCACGAGGATTTGGAGGAAAGTCCGAACACCATAGTGCAGCATAGTGGCTAATAACCACCAGTCGTGAGGCTAGGAATAGTGCAACAGAAAGTATGTACAGGTCATGCTGTAGTGAAACCATGTAAACTCTATGCGGTGCAATGCCATGTAAACCAGTGCTTGAGGGTAGCACGCCCAATACTGGAGGGTAGGCAGCTAAAGTGTATTGGTAACAATGCACTCAGATAAATGATAAGGATGTTTTGTGCTTGGCAACAAGTTCAGGACATACAGAATTCGGCTTATAGATTTACTTGTATAAACAAGCCCTTTGACATCATCAAAGGGCTTTGTTTTTTATTTAAAATATAACTTTTTTATTTTGCAGCCATGGTATCAATGGCAGTCGTGTCACTCAGCCTTTCCATTTCTTCATATACGGGTACTAGGTTGTAATATGAGTATTCTTTAACAACTTTTCCATCTTTAAATTGAAATGTGGAATGGCATGGAACAACGATTTCGGCACTTGGACCTTTAAACTTGCCAACCATGGTATACCAGCTGTTTACCCAAGTTTCATTATCCTTTGTTACCACCATTTCATACTCGGCAGAATCTTTAATTTTCATATATTCCATCATGTCTTCGTTGGCCTTCATGCCTGTAATCATATCTGGCAATGAGATCGGATTCACCGAATTGTCATAAATTTTAACGGAATCACTATAAATCTGTTTAATGCCTTCATAATCATGGGAGGCAAAATAACCAACGAGCTTTTTTGAACTTTCAATTTCGGCGGATTCACTAAAATAGCGTTGGGGTTCCTTTTCTTGGCATGCATTGAATAAAATCAATGCAAAAATGATACATGCTAATTTTTTCATGGTACGGTTGTTTAAATTGTTTTTAAGATGACAAACAATAAGTACTAAAATCAGCAGTAGATTTTTGGAGGAAATAATAGTCTAATTTACTGAAAATAAGCTAATAATAATAAAAAATGTAGAAAATATTATTCTACGGCTACGTGTTCAAAAAAGCTGAACATGTTTCCGCCATAACTTTTTGAATAGTGGTAATATTCCAATTGGGATAAATTTGTTTCTTTAGAATGTTCCACAATCAATACGCCACCATCTTCCAATAAATTGTTTTGAAACACCAATTCTGGAATCTTGGAAAACTGCTCTACAGTAAAAGCATAAGGAGGGTCGGCGAAAATGATATTAAATTTCAAAGACGCTTTTTCCAAAAACTTAAAAACATCGCTTTTAATGGTTTTTATGGGCATTTTAAAA
>NCDW01000011.1:18258-24186 GCA_002280395.1 Flavobacteriales bacterium 32-35-8 | reverse complement strand
AACAAGTCCATATTAAATATGGACTTGTTATGTATTTTATATGAATTAATTATGTACTTTTATAGAACCTAACCAAATGTTCTACCTAAAAAAGAAAAGCTTTTGGCGGTTAAAAAACAAGTACTAACCTTATTAAAAAGTTTATATTATGGCTAAACCCATAAACAACGGCGCCCTGAGTGGTGCCATTGGCAACATCGTATTTGTGAACAGGGGCGGTTATACCTATGCGCGTACCAAACCTGCCAAAGTAAAGCAGAACGCCAGTACCAAAGCGGCCGCCAGTACCTTTGGCTGGGTAAGCCAACAGGATAAAAAATTCAGGTTTGCATTGGCTCAGGGTTATACCTTGGTAACGGACAGTTATTATGCGGCAAGGCACCGCGCCACTATGGCAAAGGCACTAAATGCTACCGCCACTACTGCTTCCCTAACCGTAAACATGCCACAGGCACTGGAAGGGTTTGAGTTCAACAGCCAAGTGCCATGGGCTAAGACCTGCCATTTTTATATGGAGTTTACCCAAGACAACAATACAATGGAGTGCCTCATACCTGCCCTAACCTTGGGGCAGAACATAAAACCACCCAAGGCGGTGCGCAGCGCCAAACTACAACTGCATGCCTTTATGGTAGACCCCAACAAGCCCGACATGGATGTGACGCCCATAGGCAGTCATGAGCTTTCGCTACTACCCTTAAAAACAGTACCTGAGGCTCTGTGGAGTTTTAACACGCCTTCTGAAATTGGTTGGCTGGTGGTACTTGGCACGATAACTTTTGAGTTTAGGCAAGCCAATGTAGCTAATACTTTGCGGGGCTGTTCTACGTACCTTTTTACTAAGGTGGTGTAACATCGTAATCCTATGTTCGCAATAACAGCACTGGCTGACTAAAAATAAAATGGATTCCTGCCTGCGCAGGAATGACAAACAACCTAAATGTCACTTCAAGTGGATTTGCGAAGGGCAACGAAGCAAATTTGTATCGAGAAGCTCGTTAAACCATGGTTCTCGATACAATTCGCTTGGGGCGAATCACTCGAACTGACAGGCTAACTAAAAACATAATCAATAACTAAATGTCCGTTCGATTGAAATACTGAGGCACGAAGTATTTTGTATCGAGAACAGTTATTGTATGGCTTCTCGATACATTTTTTGTTCTGTTTTACTGCACAAAAAACACTTGAAGTGACAAACTAAATGTTTGAATACTTTCCAGATGGAATTAAACGCAAATGTTCCGTTGGAAAGTTATACGCATAAAACCAAGTAGTCACCTTAGTGCCATCATCTAAAAAAGCAGTGACTTGCGTGCGTACATATTCATAAGCGTTGGGGTTGCCATCACCAATGCCTTCATAATCGTCCAGCACTTTAAAAACAGCTTGGGCATCTTTAATCTTGAAGATGTTACCATGCACACGTTCCGAAGGATTGTTACTTGCAACCGCTCCCGGATAGCCTTCTAAATCATACAGTTTCCCGTAGATGTGGGCATTACCAATAAACTCGGCATGGGCATGTAAAAAACGGGACATACCATTGTTTGCGGTTTTCATCAAAGTGCCATAAACAAATAGATAGTCCATATACTTTTAACCTGTTGGATGCAATTATTGTTTTACAGTCAATATATTAAATTTGTCACACCGAGCGCTCCCGATAGCAATCGGGACGAAGTGCTTGTTTACGAGGTCTTCGACTTTAGTTTATCTTGAGCGAAGCCGAAAGGCTCAGACTGACATTTAGTTTCTAATTGTATTGATTTTTTTATCAAAAACACGTTTCTAGTTAATTACTCCCAACGAGTTGCTTTTATATAAAACGGTTTAAATCCAAATCGTTGATGCCGCCATGACTGTCGTGCATGATCACATTGCTGTTTTTAATAACCAATAATTGAGGCGATTCGTGAACCACATTAAACGTATGGGCAACCGCATTGGAAACCTCTCGGTAAGCGATTACATCCAGATAATATAAATCGAGTTGATGGTCTGAAAACTTGAAATCCTCAGCAAATTGTTTTATCACCATCCGGCTAATACCACAACGTGTGGAATGTTTAAAGATAACCTGCGGTTTGGTAGCAGATGTATCTATAATAGCCTGTATCTGATTGATAGTGTTTAAATCTACCCAAGGCAGGGTATTTTCGTCTTTTTGCTCAACTGAATTGCTAAATAGCTTGTTAAATAATCCCATATTTTGTATCTTATACGTGATTAGTCTCTTTAAGTTTCACAATCTTACAACTGACTAAAAGTCAGTGTTTAAAAGGCTTTTAACGCCATTTTGTCCTGTAACATGGACTGGTAAGATTATTGACTGCATCACTTTGTAAAAATACAGGAATTAAACTTTATAAAAAGATAAAAAACAATAAGATTCCCTCCTTCGAGGGAATACAAAATACAATCATTATGAACTTAAATAATTATACCATAAAATCGCAAGAAGCCATACAGCAAGCGCAACAGATTGCGCAAAGCTATGGCCATCAACAAATTGAAAACGAACACCTTTTTAAAGGCATTTTTGAAGTTGATGAAAACGTGTTGCCATTCCTTTTGAAAAAATTGAATGTAAACATCGTTGTTTTGGAACAGGCTTTAGATAAACAATTGGAAAGTTTCCCTAAAGTATCTGGTGGCGAACTCCTATTATCCCGTGAAGCTGGAAAAACGCTTAATGAGGCGGCTATTATTGCCAAGAAAATGAATGATGATTATGTTTCCGTGGAGCATTTAATCATCGCTATTTTTAAATCGAACAGCAAAATAGCGCAGATGCTAAAAGACCAAGGCGTTACCGAAAAAGCACTAAGTGCCGGCATTAACGAATTGCGCAAAGGCGACAGAGTGACGTCTCAAAGTCAGGAAGAAACCTATAATTCGCTAAACAAATATGCTAAAAATTTAAATCAGCTCGCCAAAGATGGCAAGTTAGATCCTGTGATTGGACGTGATGAAGAAATACGAAGGATTCTTCAAATCTTATCCCGTAGGACCAAAAACAACCCGATTCTGGTTGGTGAACCCGGTACCGGTAAAACCGCTATTGCTGAAGGATTGGCACACCGAATTATTGATGGCGACGTACCCGATAATTTAAAAGACAAACAAATTTTCGCCCTAGATATGGGTGCGCTTATTGCAGGCGCCAAATATAAAGGCGAGTTTGAGGAACGCTTAAAAGCCGTGATTAAGGAAGTAACCGAAAGCGAAGGCGATATTGTGCTGTTTATAGACGAAATCCATACGCTGGTTGGGGCTGGTGGCGGACAAGGCGCTATGGATGCTGCCAATATTTTAAAACCCGCTTTGGCTCGTGGTGAGTTACGCGCTATCGGCGCAACGACCTTAGATGAGTACCAAAAATACTTTGAAAAGGATAAAGCCCTTGAGCGTCGTTTCCAAAAAGTAATGGTAGATGAACCTGATACCGAAAGTGCCATTTCCATACTGCGTGGGATTAAGGAAAAATATGAAACCCACCATAAAGTGCGTATTAAAGACGAGGCCATTATTGCGGCTGTAGAGTTATCGCAACGCTACATCACCAATCGTTTCTTACCAGATAAGGCGATTGACTTGATGGATGAAGCGGCTTCTAAACTGCGCATGGAAATCAATTCAAAACCCGAAGAATTGGATGTTTTGGACAGAAAGATTATGCAGTTGGAAATCGAAATCGAAGCAATTAAGCGTGAAAAAGACGAAAGTAAATTAAAATCTTTACGCTCCGATTTAGCGAATTTAAAAGAACAACGCAATGAATTGAATGCGAAGTGGAAAAGTGAAAAAGAAGTGGTTGATAATATTCAATCCATCAAATTAAATATTGAAAACTTTAAACTGGAAGCCGAACGTGCCGAGCGTGATGGCGACTATGGCAAAGTGGCGGAATTGCGTTACGGAAAAATAAAAGAAGCCCAAGAGCAATTAGAAAAACTTCAAAAAGACTTACAGGAAAATCAATCCGAAAGCTCTTTAATTAAAGAAGAAGTAACCTATGAAGATATTGCGGAAGTGGTGGCTAAATGGACTGGTATTCCAGTCTCTAAAATGATTCAGAGTGAGCGTGAAAAACTATTAAAACTGGAAGACCAACTACATAAACGTGTGGTGGGTCAGCAAGAAGCCATTATCGCCGTGAGTGATGCGGTTAGGAGAAGTCGCGCGGGATTGCAAAATCCGCAAAAACCCATCGGTACCTTCCTATTTCTAGGAACTACGGGGGTTGGTAAAACGGAATTAGCAAAAGCCTTGGCAGAATATCTGTTTGATGATGAAAATGCCATGACCAGAATTGATATGAGCGAATACCAAGAGCGCCATGCCGTAAGCCGTTTGGTTGGTGCGCCTCCAGGGTATGTGGGTTATGATGAAGGCGGGCAACTAACGGAAGCCGTGAGAAGAAAACCGTATTCTGTTGTTTTGTTGGATGAAATTGAAAAAGCGCATCCCGATACGTTTAATATTTTATTGCAAGTATTGGATGAAGGCCATTTAACCGATAACAAAGGACGTGTGGCAGACTTTAAAAACACGATTATCATCATGACGTCTAACATTGGTAGCCATATCATACAGGAGCGGTTTGAAGCCACAAAAGATATTGATGCCGCTATTGAAGTTGCCAAATTAGATGTGCTAGCTTTATTGAAACAAAGTGTAAGACCTGAGTTTTTAAACAGGATTGACGATATTATTATGTTCACGCCTTTAACTAAGGAAAATATTGTAAGTATTGTTCGTTTACAGCTTAAAGGCATTACCAAAATGATTGCCAAACAAGGCATTACCTTTGATGCCACACCAGAGGCGGTAGCATACTTAGCCAATAAAGGCTATCATCCAGAATATGGGGCGCGCCCGGTAAAACGTGTCATTCAAAAAGACGTGCTGAATGCCTTGAGTAAAGAGATTTTGTCGGGAAAAGTAACGACCGATAGCATTATTTTGCTCGACGCTTTTGATGATGAATTGGTGTTTAGAAACCAAAGCGACCTGATAACAAAGAACATTTAAGTTGTAACAAAATATAAAAATAGAAGTCTTATTATTGGTTGGTTAGTGAAGCAACGAGCGTTAGATACAAATCCTTTTGTTGAAAACAATCGTTGCTTTTTTTCATTAAAACAGTTGAACACAGTCTAAAACCCTTCAAACCAACAATAATCACGCTATTTTAAATGCATATTACCAAACAACTAGTTGTAATTGTTTTCAAAAAACAAAAAAAAATAATCAAACCATTTGTTAAAAACAGCTAATTTCAATTTGTCCACAATTTATTTATAATGAAAGCGTTATTATCAAATATGCATTTTTTTTAGTTAAATTCGATAAAATGCAAAATATAACAATCCGTTTTTTGCATTTTTTCGTAAATTTGCATAACTACTAGCCCCCAACCTAGACAATATCAATTTATTAAAAACCTTTGTCATTTTCTTTATAATTAAGATTATGGACAAAATAAAACCCTACTTATAACAATGAGTATATCTAAATACATAGAGCATACACTCTTAAAACCTACTGCAACAGAACGAGAAATCATAAATCTGTGCCAAGAAGCCATTGAAAATAATTTTTACTCTGTTTGCGTCAATAGCTGCTATGTGGCATTAGCAAAACAATTATTGCATGACACTGATATTAAAGTGTGTTCGGTTGTTGGTTTTCCATTAGGGGGCATGTCCACCGAAGCCAAAGTGTTTGAAGCAAAAAAAGCCAAAGAAGATGGCGCTGATGAAATAGACATGGTTATTAACCTGGGCTATCTTAAAAGCAAAAACTATGTGCTGGTATTTAAAGATATTAGAGACGTAAAATTAGCCATAGGAAGAACGCCTTTGAAAGTCATTATTGAAATTTCAGAATTAAATAAAAATGAAGTTATTAAAATTTGTGAAA
>NCDW01000011.1:0-18211 GCA_002280395.1 Flavobacteriales bacterium 32-35-8 | reverse complement strand
AGACCGTTCGGGACAATGCTAAAATAAAAGCATCTGGAGGCATAAAAGATTACGAAACAGCCATTAAATATATTGAAGCCGGTGCCGACAGAATTGGAACATCTTCTGGAATAGACATTCTTAATATGTCCTTATCAAACGCTAGTACCTATTAGATCAGTTTAAAACATATTTTATTTCCCATAAATTTTTGTGCCATGATATTCATGGCACTTTCTTTTAATTGCAATACCCTTGGATAACCTCCCGTGGTTTGGCAATCGCGCATTAAAACAATGAGCTTTCCTGAAGGTGTTAATTGCACAGTCCCCGGAAGCACCAAAGAGGTGATGATGGGCTCTAAATCGTTATCCAAAAGCTGCTCCAATTGGTACGCCATACGGTTGTTATCTTTTGAAATAATGAACTCTTGTGACCATAGCATATCCTGCTGATTTTTTGAAAGCCTCTCGAATTCCGGACCTTTATAAACTTCTATTATGTTTGAATATAAATATTTGTAATTCATTTTAATAGAAGCATTTTTTTTAAGTATGGCTTCAACATGATCATCAATTAGTAATTCATCACCTTTTGAAAGGATGAAGCTCCTCGTTATAGCTTTAAACATACTCCTACTCCCCATAACCTTATTCGTTTTAAACCCACCTGAAACCGACAAATACCCCCTAAAGCCACTGTTCAATTTTCCAAAAGATAAGACCGCATTTTTAGCAACATGAATGGCTCGATTATTTTCAATAAGCACATTGTTTAGCATGGGAGACATATCTGCACCAGACAAACAAATGCTGGTCTCACAATCAAATTGCAATGTTGGCCCTGTCATGGTCATTTCTAAAACAGCAGCGTTTTCATCATTGCCAAGCACCATATTGGCCACAGAAGCAGCATACGTATCCATCACGCCGGCATAGGGCACACCGTAATCCTGAAATCCAAAACGCCCCATATCTTGGATGGTAGAATAAAATCCGGGCTTTAAAACCTTAACCATGAAACACCTCACTTTCCACTTGATAAACACCAGCTTCCACTAAAATCTTGATATCGTTATATGATTTCATTGATATGGGAATGAAACTAATTCTATCACCCGCATTTGCAAAACATGGCGGATTATTTTTGGGATTGAAAAACGAAACGGGTGTATTTCCAATAATGTTCCAACCACCGGGACTTTCAATAGGATACACTCCTGTTTGGTTTCCTCCAATAGCCACAGCTCCTTTTTCTATTTTCAATCTTGGCGTCGATTTTCTTGGAACATGAAGCGTTTCATCCAAACCACCCAAGTATAAAAATCCGGGCAAAAAACCAATAAAATAAACCGTGTAAATGGCTTCGGAATGTCGCTTAACAATCTCATCTTTTGAAAGCTTTTTCTCTACCGACATAGCTTCCAAATCAATCCCAAAATCCACATCATAACATACGGGAATTTTCCATAGTGTTGACAAACTGTCATATTGCAAACTATGGGAATTATATATGGTTTTTAATAGATTAACCTCGTTTTCAAAATTCCTACAAACAGTATCATAAATAATTAATAACGAGTTATATGCAGATTTTAATTCAACAATAGATTTAATATTATTTTCCTGGATAGTGCTTTTGAATCTGATAATATCCTTTAATATAAGTTCGTCGATTTTTGATGGCCATTCCACCAAAATAGCACGCGCTCCAAAGGGTTTGTATGTTAAATTAAACGTCATTATTTTTTATAAAATATCTATACCTTTTCTCATCAAATATTGCCTCAAATTTTTAAGCAAATCTATAGCATCTGGATGGTCACCATGCACACAACAGGTTTCTGCTTTTATGGCCACTTCTTCCCCACTTATTGTTTTTACTTTTTGGTTTGTCACCATATTGAAAACATGTTCAGCCGCCATTCTTGAGTCAGTTATCAACGCATTTTTTTCTTTACGGGACACTAGAGTTAAATCGTCATTATACTGTCTATCCGCAAAAACTTCATACACAATGGGGATGCTATTTTGGATTGCCAAGTCGGCTATAACGGATTTATAAGGCACGTATAATTTCACAGGCAGCATAAACGATTTCATGACCTCAATAATAACCATCGCTGTTTTTTCATTAACAGCAGCCATATTATAAAGCGCGCCGTGTGGCTTTACATGATTTAAACTAGCTTGTTCATCATACAGTATGTCCTGCAAACCCTCTATCTGGTTTTTTACAGCTAGAAACAACGCTGCACAAGGCATATCCATGGGTTCCCTGCCAAAGTTATTGATATCGGGAAAGGACGGATGCGCACCGATTTTAACACCATAACGCTTAGCTAATTTCACCACTGCGCTCATAGTTTCGGGAGTACCGGCATGGCCGCCACAAGCAATATTGCAGGACGATAAGTAAGGCAACAATTGCGATTCGTTACCCATACCTTCCCCAACATCGGCATTTATGTCTATTGTATATGGCATCTTGTACAATGTAACTATTTTGAAGCAGCATTCAAAGCATAGATAGCAAAACTTCCTAACCAATGACCTCCTTCATAATTGCCATCTACAATACTTGGCAAGGAATAATTGATATGTCGATTGGCTATGTTTTTAAGATGGACATACTCCGGCAAGTCTTCTGCGATGGTATTTAAACTCCAAGCCCTAGAAAAATTCACACCGTCTAAATGCACCAAATGCCCATCGGTCCTATCCGATACGATGCCGGGTTCTAAGTAAAAGTGTTTATCCTTTAACTGCGGTAAAAAAGCTTCTAACCACGGCTTAAATTCATCTTGAGTCAGCACACGTTTCATCAAAGCGGCTTCTTCCAAACACGGCGATAGGAAATCAGTACCACTGGGCTCCCATGCCATGGGACATGCTTTATCGTTCATATAAAAATCCTTGGCACGTTGTTCGATAGCCAGTTTTAAAGTTTCATTGTTTAGTGTATTAGCATAATCCCAGGCAAAACTCAATCCAAATGCCGTATTGGAATGTTCACCAACCCGGATGGGATAGTGTAGCTTCGGCAGAAATTCGAGGTATTTACCAACGATTAGATCGGTTAAAGGTTGCAGATTTTGCTCTAACTGTCTCGCTGTATCGTTATCCCAAGTATGTAATTCTTCCGCTAGTTTTAGCAACCACGCCCAACCATAGGTACGTTCATACGATTTGTTATGTTCTCCAAAAAAATAAGCGACTTCGGTTTTAATGTTTGCTTCGGACATATTTTGAAGTAACTTTTCTTTAATGGCTTCCGAATTATCCATATCAGGAAATTGTTTTAACAAACTCACCAAACTCCAATGGCCATGTACGGACGAATGCCAATCGAAACACCCATAAAACGCAGGGTGTAACACTTTTGGTGATTTTAAATCGGCATCACCGCCCAAGGTTTGCGATAGCCTATTGGGATATTCAGTATCCATGCAATGCAAAGGCAATTGAGCCAACCGATTGGCTTCTTGAAGATTTAATATAGGCGTTTTTTCTTGTTTGATATCCGGTTTGGCAGATGGCGTTTCCTTTTGCGACTTGTTGCAACTGAACATGAAAACACATAATAAAAGCAAGTAGTATTTCATAAAAGATTAAAAGTTTATGTGAAGCCCTAAAACCGACACTCTAAATTTATACAAAAAATAATGGCTGTGGATATTAAAACGAAAAGTCTTTAACTAAATGAGTTAAAGACTTTTCGTTTTACATTAAATTGAATTTCTAATTACTCCAAGACGGTTTAATACCATTCGCTCTGGCATAAGCAATTAATTGCCCTTTATGTTCGCCAGTGTGCTCTAAAACGACCATCATGGTTGCTACGGTAGTTAACTTATTAAATCCTAAATCAATTTCTTTACTAAAGTCATCCGATTTTGTCTCACCTATCTTCTCGATAGCATACGCAAAGGATTTATTTAAGGCTTCTAAAATCTGTTGCTTTCCCTTTATTTTTTCCATGCCTGCCATATCCACATCCGCAGGAATTGGAAACCCAAGTTTGGATACCAAAAAATAGTTTGCCGCAGCGGTATGCAAAATAACCTCACCTACGGAGCGGACGCCTTCGGCAGGTCGCCAGTCGTATTGCTCTTCAGTAAATGCATTCGCCAAAGAACTTATTTGATTTAGATTATGACTCAAAAGTCCGTTCACACTCGTTTGCACCACAGTATCTTGTGCGGAAATAAAAAGTGTGCTCATAAATAAAAAGAGGGTTAATAGATATTTCATGTTATTATAGTTTAAGATTATTAATAATTATTTTTCCCTGATGCTCCAAACCTCATGGATGGGCGCACCAGCACTGGATAAGCCTTTGTGATGCCATTTGCCATTTACTAACTCATAATCGAATGGCAAACTCGCTCCAACCCTGGAATTATCCCTAGAAAAGAATTCTATGTTTTCGGTATATTTTCCATCTATCGTGGTGTAGGTGCCACCACCAGTTCCCGAAAACTGCTTTGTTTCGGTGTTATAGGCAATCCATTGGAATCGGGTGCCCGATAGTATTTTCATGGTTTTTCTTGGGCCGCTAGTATCGCGTGTTTCTTCATTGCCATCTCTCATGCGTCCAGACATGAGCCACGCACCTTGCAAGGCGCCCGGTGTGCCATCATCAATACGTTTCATTTCCATATTTTCACCAACAATGGAAAACACCTTACCATCATTAGTCACTTTAAAGCTCACTTCACTCCCCACCCGCTCTGGGTTATCGGTATCAAACTCCACTTTTTCGGTCATGGTATCACCTTCCAGTTTCCAAGTACCGCCATTGGCAGCCATAAACCTACCGGTTTCCGCATCATAAGTTGTTAGCACTTGATAACCATCTGCAAAAATTACCACGCTTTTTAGTTTTTCACCCAGCGGTGTGGTATGGTACATTTCCCAAGCGCCAATAAAACTTTGTGCTTTAACGGCCACGGATAGCAAGGTACAAACCAGTAAAATAAATATCTTTTTCATGTTTAAATAGTTTAGTACTAAAATAGTTTTTTTTTGGTTTGGATGGTGTTAAAATATACTAAGTAAAATTAGGGGGAGTTGGGCTTGATTTGCTGGGCACTCGTTGCAAACGAGCACAAGCGAGGGGGTATTGACGAGCTGTTTAACCGTTTACAATTTCAACATGTTTTCCTCAAAGTCGGGAGACTTTGCGGAGCGGGGTGTTGAATTTGGTTATCAATGATCTATTTAACACATCTACAACTTCAACACGTTTCCAACAAAGTCGGGAGACTTTGCGGAGCGGCAACTTGAATTAAAACAAAACAGTTTTGAATCCATAGCAGGTTCAAAACTGTTCAATGCAATCTATCTATTTACCAAATTCTTAAATGCAGATCCAAAAATTAAATAACTGGTATTTCCACCAATCGTACCCTCGTTTTGTCCCCACAGAAATGGCCAATCGTCGTAGTTTTCAAAATGGTCCGGTTTCCTGAATAAAATACCTGGAGCCACATTACCCGGGATGAATGAGAAATCGGCTCTGTTATTACCATAAAAAACGGATTTAGGGCGCGTTGCCCCCACTGTTGCCACTAACGAGTAATTGTGGTACGGATGGCTACCAAACAAATAGTTAGAGGTTTTAAAGGCATGGCTGGTATCAATAATATCAGGAAAATGTTTGCTAGCAAAGCATACGGTGGTACCAAAGTTCACCATGGCTCCGCCTCCTGCCCAATTACCAAGACCAATGGGAACTCCATAGGGATTATTCTTTTCAAGCTCGTCGATATAGGCTTTGTATTTTACAACATAAGGACGGAGCTTTTCTTGAAAGGATACGTCCATGTGCGGTATGGCGTTTAATGCCGTAAGAAGTCCGAAATTAACATTGCGATCAAGCACAGGCCATAAAAGTTGTTGAAATTTATCGTTGTATTGTTGCTCACCAGTTGAAATGTACAATTGTAGGTTGGTAGCAACATCTGCTGATCTTCCGCCCCTGAATGTAGTATCTTGCGCCTGGCGAGCAAGTAATTCCGTGGCTTCCTTTAATAGTCTTTTTGACTGTTGTAATGCCCTCGCCGAAAGATCATCGTTATATCCCTTTAAAGCCCGGCTTGCTGCAGCAAACATCGTCGCAGCTTGAAGATCCAGACTAGGATTACGGCTTGTAAATGCCCACATATCATCCTTGACGCCGCTCGACAGGCCATCAGGCGCTATTTCGTAAGGGCCAAGGTTGGGATTGTAAGGAAGACCGTCGGTTAGTGAAGCGGCGTCACCAAGATGATGGTAATTATGGAGCACGGAATTAGAAAGCGTTTGAGCCATGTGACCGATAATTTCTGCCTGAGCAACCAGATTCAAAGTTCCATGCTCGATAAATTGTAATATGTCTGGTGTGCCGTCTGAACGATGAAGAACAACATGACGTGTCTTCTGATCCACATAAGTCTGATCACGTAAGGGTTTGAAATATTCCCATGTGTGCACAAAGTTCTGCACCACGCTAATGTTAGAACCAGTCTCAATATCAAAATCTCCCGCATCAAAAAAACCGCCTACGTTTAATCCGGGAATCAATTCGAGTGACTTAAACTTGGTATCGGTTGTAGGCCCTTGATCGTGAAGGTCGAAATGATCGGTATTAGGCGGCGCTTGGAGATAACCTTCCTTGAAAGGCTCGCCATGCCAGACCCTGTAACCCTCCTTTACGAACATATGGTTCATATGTATGGGAATCCATATATCGCTGGTGGCATCGGTAATCTGATCGTAAACTGTATTATCAATTATAAAATTATTTGTTTTAAAATCGCCATACTGAATGTAGTATATACCGGGAGTAGCCACTGAAGTAAAATCGAATTTCACATAGTGGTATTTATAATAGTCTCCCCAAGGTTTGACGTCGCCGTTGAATACTTGGGTTGCATGGCCGTCATTGCCTATTTTATAGATGGATGCTTTTGCAAGCGGTTTGTCTTTCTTGTCGAGTTCAATAACGGATACTTTTTGTTGTGAAGGCAGGTAGCCCACTTGGGAGAAACCAATATTGGGCTCTCTTAACCAACCGTTGATGGCATTAGGTTCCACTGTCCAGGTTAAAACCTTACCAGTTTTTCCTGTCGGAAGTAAACTGCGAACGACATACCAGCCGTTTTGAGCCAGTACGCGACCATCAAAAAGCATAAGGTCGGCATCTTGCGAGGTGATTTTTACCATACGTGAAGGTTCATCGGGCGCAAGAAGTAGCATGCGTCCGGTTTCGAGAGGAAGCGGATCGATGAATTTGCCAGTCCCTCGGTCATCATAAGTTTCATATCCCTTAAATTGTTTGAGTTTATCACTGTTAGGCCTCGTAATGGTATTGCCTACCACATAGCGGGGGAACCGATTGAAACGTCCATCCATCAAATAGGTCTTTGCCCAATATTGCGAGGGAAGAAACTCAAGATTAAATCCTGCTTTCCCTTCTAGTACCTTGGGAACGGGTTTGTCAAGGTAAACAGATATTTCTACGCCCTTACCCTTGGCCGCGACAACCACTCGCGAATTAAAATCGTAATCTTCATACCTCAACGTAGCTTCAATGGTGTTGGACGCTCGGTTCACCTTTCGGTTTGAAATCGCTGGAACAAGATCCCACTGCTCTGGCGTATTGGAAAGTCTCACAGCGCCGCCTTGCGATGTTCTTACGCCATGGTGAATCAATTCTATACCGGCGTTCTTCTCATCGTTGAAACCTCCCGTAAACAGATTATTGTAAATAAGGACATTGACGCCTTGGGTCTCGAAATACTCCAGATCATTGAGTTTCAAATCCTGGCTCCAAACATAATTGAATGCGGCTAATGATAGCCCTAAAGCTGATAAAAATGTTAGTCTTTTCATATCGTTAAAAAATTAAAAAATAATCCCCTATTTACCCTGACTGCTCACCTATAAAGATAAGCAAAATAGTCCCAAATGAAGTGGCAAAACCATTATTATAAGTAGTGAGAACTAAAGAATTATTCACGTGTTCGAGTCACCAATTTTGTCAACGTGTCTTTAACCTTATTCCTCATTTTTATACCTAGGATTAATGTGGTGATTTGATGTGTTTTATTGATTTTTGAAGGTCGTTAAAGAACCCCCGCTGCGCAAAGTCTCCCGATTTTGAGCACTTCAACTTACTTAATATTGATTGAATTTGGTTATCGATGAACTCTTTAACACATCTACAACTGGATTATCTACAATCTCAACATCAATAATCCCTTCATGATTCACATAATTGCTAGCACTGGAGTAGATATAGTGCGATGCCTTTTCCACAATACCTGCACGCACAGGATTTAAATGGATATAATCTAACTTGGACCACATAAACTTATGAGAATATATTTCCTCAGCATGGTTACCGTATTGCCAAAATTGAAAAGTAGTATTTCTAGTATGTGTTTCAATAGCTTTTTTAAACCGTTCAAGCATCCATTCTCTTCGGCTTTCTGGCTCATTTTGTATTTTTTCTAAAATACTTTTAGCTGTAAATTTTTTAAAATCCCTTATTAAATCTGATAGTTTCCCATCTTTTGATTGAACAATTAAATGAATATGGTTACTCATAATGACATAGCCATACAAAATCATGCCTTTATTTTTTATACAAAACGATAAACACTCAATAACGACATCTTTATAAGACTTTCTGGTGAATACATCTATCCAATCTACTACCGTTGCTGTAATAAAATGTATCTTTTCTTGATCTCTTATTATATAACCTTCTTTCAAATTTTTACTTTAATTTATGAATGCTTTTTAAAAATGTTTTCCTCAAAGTCGGGAGACTTTGCGGAGCGGTAGTTTTTAGTGCCATTAAAGTTTCCTTCGCGAGCGCGAGCGCGAAGATTACGGCATTAAACATGAAGATATTTCCACCTACGCGGGAATTATCCCAACCAACCGTCCCTATCCAAGCTTCTGTATTGAATGGCTTCACTAATATGTGAGCCATTCACGTCTTCCACACCCTCTAAATCGGCTATCGTTCTAGCTACTTTCAGTATTCTATCATACGCTCTAGCGGATAAGTTCAAACGCTCCATAGCCGTTTTTAACAATTGTTTGGAATCCTCATCCAAAACACAATATTTTCGGATTTGCTTGGTATTCATCTGCGCATTGTAATGCACGGCATCACTGTCATTAAAACGGGCCGTTTGAATTTCCCTAGCTTTCGTAACACGCTTTCTAATCTCCACAGACGTTTCTCCTTTTCGGTCTTCAGACAATTTTTCAAAAGGTACGGGCGTGACTTCAATATGGATATCGATGCGGTCCAATAAGGGTCCGGAAATTTTACTTAAATACCGTTGCATTTCGGCAGGACTGGAGGTTACGGGCGCATTCGGGTCGTTAAAATACCCTCCAGGACTCGGATTCATACTCGCTACCAACATGAAACTACTGGGATACGTGACCGTGAATTTCGCTCTGGAAATAGTGACTTCCCTATCTTCCAAAGGTTGGCGCAATACTTCCAATACGCCACGTTTAAATTCTGGCAATTCATCTAAAAATAACACGCCATTATGAGATAAGGAGATTTCACCGGGTTGCGGAAATGCACCGCCACCAACTAAAGCAACGTCACTTATCGTATGATGGGGACTCCGAAACGGCCGTTGCGCCATGAGTCCCGTGTGTGCTTGAACCCGACCAACTACGGAATGTATTTTTGTGGTTTCCAAGGCTTCATGCAAAGTCATAGGTGGTAAAATGGAAGGTAAACGTTTTGCCAACATGGTTTTACCTGCGCCCGGTGGTCCAATTAAAATGATATTATGGCCACCAGCAGCCGCAATTTCCATACAACGCTTGATACCTTCTTGGCCTTTGACATCGGAGAAATCGTGTTCGGGATAATTCAGGTTTTTCTCGAACTCTTCTTTTACATCTATAATTTCTTGGTAAAGTGGTATATTATTGTGAAAAAACTGAATGACTTCCATAATATTATTAGCACTATAAACTTCGAGTCCATCAACAATAGCGGCTTCCTTAGCATTTTGACTGGGCAATATAAAACCTTTAAACCCTTCCTGTTTCGCTTTGATGGCAATGGGCAATGCCCCTTTTATGGGTTGTAATGTACCGTCTAAAGACAACTCTCCCATAATAATGTATCTATCTAAATTTTCAGAACTAATTTGCCCAGTAGAAGCAAGAATACCAATGGCGAGGGTTAAATCGTATGCAGAACCTTCTTTACGTAAATCGGCAGGCGACATGTTGATGATGATTTTTTTCCCGGGAATTCTGTAGCCATTATTCTGAAGAGCAGCGGCAATGCGAAAATTACTTTCTTTAATGGCATTATCGGGCAATCCCACCAAATGGTAACCAACGCCTTTATCCGTATTCACTTCAACGGTAATCGTGGTGGCTTCTACACCAAACACGGCACTTCCAAAAACTTTTTTAAGCATTATATGAATTTTATCGCTTAAAAGTAAGAAAAGTATTTTAAATAGTAATTGCGAACGCAGTGAAGCAATCTTATAAAATTAGAACTTAAAATAAAAAGATTGCTTCAGTCATACTTCCTTCGCAATGACGCACTCTACTGTATAAAATGTTAAGATTTTTTATCTGAAACTAAAATGATGTATTTTTATTTTTTCCACACAATGGACCAACTAAACTAAACACCATGAATAAATTCATTTTATTACTGTTCGCCATACTGTTTTTAAATTATTCTTGTAAAACGGAAACCAAAAGTAATCAAACCGAAACCACCACCTTTATTACCGAAAACGTTAAAAAACGCATCGATTCTACCTTAAAAAGTTTTGTAGATGAGGGTAAAGTAGCAGGTATATCCACCTTAATTTTTGAGAAAGATAAAGAAGTACATTACGCCGAATTTGGCTATGCCGACCGTGAGGACAGCGTTCCTATGAACAGAAACACCATTGTACGTATTTATTCCATGACGAAACCTATTGTCGGTGTAGCACTCATGACTTTATATGAAAAAGGTGCGTTCAAATTAGATGACCCACTTACAAAATATGCTCCAGAATTCGAAAATATGCAGGTGTATGCGGGCTACGACAGCATCAACAAAAAAGTGCTTTTAGAACCGTTAAAAAGACCAATCACAATTCGTGACATTACACGCCACACGGCCGGATTTGATGGATTTATGCGAGGCGTGCCACGCTTACGCGGAAAAGACAATCCAACCGATAAAGAAAACACTTTACAAGAAATGGCTGAAAAACTAGGGAAACGTCCTTTAGCTTTTCAACCCGGAACACGATGGGCTTATGGAGTTTCAGTGGATGTTCAAGCCTTTTTGGTTGAGCGGATTTCTGGTGTGCCATTTGAACAATATTTGAGGGAAAACGTATTAGATCCCTTGGGAATGGATGAAACAAGATATTTTATCCCTGAAGAAGACAGACACAGATTTGCTGCTACCTACAATTACAACCGTGAAACCACGGAGTTAACCAGAGTTCCTGATACCATCACACAAATTCTGAATTACTACAAATGGCCATTTACACCTGGAGGTTTGGGGCTGACGTCTACTTTAGATGATTACCAGACCTTTGCTCAAATGCTCATCAATGATGGCACTATTAACGGTGTCACCATATTAAAACCTGAAACCGTAAAATTAATGAGAACCAACCATCTGGATCTTAATATTCCCGTTTCGGACAGAGGCTTTTTGCCTAACAGAGGCCAAATGGGCTTTGGAATTGATTTTGGTGTAAGAGTGGCACCGCCCGTTGATGCAGACGAAAACAATGGTGTTGTGGGTGAATTTTTCTGGGATGGCGCTTTCAGTACCTTATTCATTGGTGACCCAGTAAATGATTTAACAGTGGTGATGTTTGTTCAATTATCACCGTACGATCAAATCAAATTGCATAAAAAATTCAGGGATGCTATTTATGGTAATTTTGTTCCTGAAGTTAAAAATACATCAGAATAAAATCGTCTTATCGAAAAGAGGAACGACTGAAGTAATCTTTTTTATTTTGAGTTCTAATTTCACTACGTTCGTAATGACGTAATACCTACGCATGCAATAGCGTAAAAAAGAATCCCGCATGCACGGGATCCTCAACATTTATACATTTTAACCAATAAAATTATTTATAACTATAAGCTGATAAAATAATGTTTTAATTTAAAAACTTAGGTTTTAAAACTAACATCGCCCAAGCCCAGTTTTGTGTGTCGGAGGCATCGGCTTCGCTAATACCTTTTAATTCGTACATCCCATCGGCTGGAAACATATGGGAATACCCTAAAACCATGCTGTAACCCTTGAATTTTTTTGTGTAAACCAAATCCAATTCCGTTCCTAACGATTTTTCACCACTTGCCAACTCTTGTTCACCCCTAAAATTTAACGCTTTAACCAATAAACTAGAAGTTTCATTAAAAGTGAAGTTGGCACTTGCGTGAACATCAAATAACCCTACCGTATTGGCATGATTGCCTACATAGAAGTAATCCATAAACCCATTAAATTTGTGGTTGGTTCCATATAATGGAAAGAAAGCACTTGTTTCACCAGCTCCTTTATCATTTCCGCTTATAATTTCTATTCCAGCACCCAGACCAACTTTATCGGTGGCTTTATAATTTACATCCAATCCTAATAAATAAGCCCCTTTCACATCTATATCACCTTCTCTCTTACCCGTTTGGATGTAGGCATTTGCAGCCAACCCAAAAAGTCCCTTTTTATATTCTAAATGAGTACCGATTGTTTGGAGATTACTCGTGCCATCCGCAACACTTGGAGTCACTGTTGTATCAAATTTTTGGAAACCATTGTTTAACAATAATAAACTTCCCGAAAAATGCTCCCATGCTTGTTTTAAATATAGATATTGCATGGTTTTATACGAAAAGTTACCTGAAGTGTTATAGGCTGTTCCGGAATTCACAAAACCTGTCGGGTTTGAATAGTCCTGACCAAACGCGAGACCTAAATCGAACATAAATTTGTCCTTTTTATATTGAATTAATGCAGCGTCATGATTACGCCCTTGTTGCGCCCAATCCAAGGCCCCAAAAATACGCTCGTCGTCATAAGAAATGATTTGTCGGCCTAATTTTGTTGAAAATCCAGACCCTAAAGCTAATTCCCCCCAAGCCTCAAAAACCGCAAAGGAATTATTTTGATCGTAAGGAAGCAATTGCATGTTTTCGCCCCAAACAAGCACGTCTTGAAAACTGACATAAAATTTATAGGACTCTGCTGCATACCCAGCGTTTAAACGTATTCTGGTGGAGATACCAAATCCCGCATCCGCAGCATCTGGAATTAATGTGCTAAATCCATGGCGGTATTCTGTTCTTGGCCTAAATTCACCATCAAGCGAAAATTGCGCATTTGCAAATGGAGCCATTGCAGCCAATAAGCATACTAAAAGATATTGTTTTTTCATTTGTTTGATTTTAAGTTAATTATTTGATTGTTTTTGAGTTAGTTTTTTAGCTAATTTATCAGTAGCACATCATTGATTATATGATAATTATCATGTCATTTTTTTAGTGTTCTAAAAAATCTATGAGATGTTTTCTATATTTGTAATAATCATCGTGTTCTAAAACCGATTTCCGGGTTCGAGGTCTTTCAAATTCAATATTTAAAATATCCCCTATTTTGGCTTTGGGCCCGCTGGTCATCATCACCACCCTATCCGCTAAAAAAATGGCTTCATCTACGTCATGGGTTATCATAACCGCGGTAATTTTTTCTTTGTTCCAGATTTCAATAAGGATATCCTGAAGTTCGCCTCTGGTTAAGGAATCCAACATGCCGAAAGGCTCATCCAACAATAATACTTTTGGCTTGATGGCAAAGGCTCTGGCAATGCCCACACGTTGTTGCATACCTTGGGAAAGTTCCGTGGCTTTTTTGTTGAAGGCATCTTCCAATCCTACTTTTTGAAGATAGTATTTGGCAATATCGTTACGCTGTGATTTTGTGGCTTGCGGAAATACCTGATTCACACCAAGCAACACATTTTCAAGTGCCGTCATCCAAGGCATTAAACTGGGTGACTGGAAAATAACACCCCTGTCCGGCCCTGGGTCTTTAATATGTTTTCCCAATACGGAAATAGTACCTCCTGAGATTTCGTTAAGTCCAGCAATCATAGAGAGCATGGTTGTTTTACCACAACCTGAGTGCCCAATGATGGTCACAAATTCCTCTTTCATGATTTTAAGATTCAAATCTTGTAAAACAATGTAATCGCCTTTTGGGGTTGGATATACTTTTTTTAGATGCGCCAAATCTAGCATAACATTGCTGGAAGGATACAGAATACCGTTTTCTAAATAGGTATTGGATTGATTATTTTCTAATAGGGTTGTGTTCATAATTCCTCTTTTTTAGTTACCAAACAAAACTCTTAGGAGCCAAATCTGGTAATATGTATTCCTTTTGTACTTCAGATTTACGCTCATTTCCTATTTCCATTAAATATTCGATGATGGCGTTTCGGGTCTTTTTAAAATTAGGGTTATCGTTCATTTCCGTTTTATCCCTAGGTCTTTCAATATCTATTTTGAATTCTGGCCCTAATGTGGCATTTGGCCCTGGACGAAGCGGAATGATCCTATCCGCCATATAAATACCTTCATCAACATCATTGGTAATCAATAAGGCCGTTCGCTTCTCTTTTCCCCAGATATTTAATATCTCATCCTGTAAATTGACACGAGTTAACGCATCCAACGCGCCTAAAGGTTCATCCATGATAATCATCTCCGGTTTCATGGCCAATGCTCTTGCAACCGCAACACGTTGTCGCATGCCTCCTGATAATTCTTTCGGACGTTTATTGATAGCATGCGATAGGTTTACCATAGCAACATATTCGCTTACAATGGTGTTTAATTCCGATTTACTTTTCTTCGGAAATGCCTCCTTAACCGCCATATATACATTCTGACCAACCGTTAGCCAAGGCAGTAATGAATAGTTTTGAAAAATTACGCCTCGTTCGTGACTAGTTCCAACAATGGGTTCGCCTTTAAACAGCACCTCGCCTTTTGTTGGTTCTAACAAGCCATTTATAAGATTGACCAATGTAGTCTTGCCACTTCCTGTAAACCCTACAATCGCCACAAACTCGCCTTCCTCAATCGTTAGGTTGATATTGTAAAGCACCTCGGTTGTGTTGTCTCCTTCTCCGTAGGTTTTATAGATGTTTTTTAATTCTAAATATGACATGTTGTTTGTTGTTTAGGTGTTTGTTGTGGAGTTGTTGATTCGTTTAACCGTTTAATCGTTGATTTGTTTAATCGTTGATTTGTTTAATCGTTTAATTGTTCACAAGTCTTTTGCGATTACACGATTCAACATTTAAACAATTCCACACTTTTAATCATTTTTATTGAACGAAACCATCTTTTGAATGGTTAACATGATTCTATCCAACATGAAACCAATCAGACCAATAACAAACATAGCTGCTATTATTTTTGAGTTGGAATCATTTGCTCCATTTTGAAATTCCTCCCAAACAAACAAGCCCAATCCCGGACTTTGAGCCAAGAGTTCGATTGCTATTAATACCATCCATGCCACCGACAACGTGATACGAAGTCCTGTAAAAATTAATGGTAATGACGATGGCAATATCACTTTGAATACTTTTTGCATGGGTCCTAACTTCAACACTTTAGCCACATTTATATAGTCTTTATCTACCGAAGACACGCCCATAGCCGTATTCACCAACGTTGCCCACATAGAACATAGGCCAACACTTATAAAACATATGATGAAAGCACTATCTGAACTTGAATTTTTAGTGAATGTTTTTACAATCATAAAAACCAACAAGAACCAAACTACAGGCGATACAGGCTTAAAAATTTGTATCAACCAATTCACGGAACTTCTTAATGTATGACTTAAACCTATGACTATACCAATAGGAACAGCAATGAAAAGTGCCAATAAAAATCCTGCAAATACCGTGATGATGCTCGTGAAGATTTGGTCTACGAATGATGGTCTTCCCGTATAAGTAATAGGCTTTTCTCCATTAGCAATACGTTTTGCATTAAGTGATGCTGTTTTTTTCTTGAAGGCTTTTTTATCGGCACTAATCACATAATGATCTGCCAATAATGTTTGATAAGCACCCCAAACTTGTACTGGTGATGGCAATGCGTTTGGCTGACATGATTTATCGCCAGAAGCAATACATGCTCTTAATTTTTCGGCTTCTGCCGGACCTTGTTCTACTAAGGCTTTGTTTATTAAATGATCTGCCTCAATTTCATGAAGTTTATTAGCGCTCAAATACCATACTGCAAAGAATAATAAAACCGAAGCAAGGGGCATTATTACTTTGCGAAAAATGTTTTTAAAGTCTTCTTTATCAAGCTTCCCGGTAAACACATTTTTTATTGTTTCTAAAAATCCTGCCAAACCTATAAACCTGGTCACGCTTCCTAATGTTATGCTCTGCTTCATTTTTTCAAGTTTGAATTATTTAAAAGAATTATATATCCTTGTTTCCAATTTTAAAACTATTGATATAGCCAATAGGATCTTTAGCATCATACTTAGTACCATCTATAAAGTCCGTTGTTGCTGGTTTGTAACCGTCCGTATCAGGTACATCAGCAGCAGGCATGTGTCCTTCTTTCACTAAAAGATCAGCGGCTTTTTTCCAAATATCTGGACGGTAAATATTCTTAATGGTTTCTTCGTACCATGCAGCTTGTTTCGCTTCAGGAATTTGTCCCCAACGTCTCATTTGTGTTAAAAACCAAATACCATCAGAGTAAAAAGGATACGTTGCATTGTATTTGTAGAATACGTTAAAATCTGGCAAATCACGTTTATCTCCTTTTTCGAATTCGAAAGTACCCGTCATCGAGTTCGCTAAAACCGCTTCATCGGCGCCGACGTATTGTGACATTGATAATATTTTCACTGCTTCAGCTCTGTTGCTTGGTTCATCCAACCATTTTCCTGCTCTAATCAATGCTTTTGTTACTGCAATAGCTGTATTCGGATTTTCCTCAACAAACTTTTTGGTCATAACAAATACCTTTTCAGGATTGTTTTTCCAAATATCATAATTGGTCACCACAGGTACACCAATACCTTTAAATACCGCTTGTTGGTTCCAAGGCTCTCCCACGCAATACCCATAAATAGTTCCAGCTTCCAAAGTTGCTGGCATTTGAGGCGGCGGTGTAACAGACAATAAAACTTCGGCATCAATTTGTCCTTGTACATTATCTGCTGTATACATCCCTGGATTGATTCCAGCCGCAGCTAACCAATATCTTATTTCATAATTATGTGTAGATACCGGAAACACCATGCCCATTTTAAATGGTTTCCCAGCATTCTTATATTGTGTAATAACTGGTTTTAAAGCATCAGCTTTTATGGGATGAATAGGTTTTCCATCAGAATCAACTGGTACATGTGGTTTCATTTTAGACCAAACATCATTTGAAACGGTAATGGCATTACCATTTAAATCCATTGAAAATGGCGTCACCAATTCCGCTTGTCTACCAAAACCAGCACCCGCTGCAATAGGTTGCCCTGCCAACATGTGGGAACCATCTAATTGTCCGTCAATCACACGATCCAATACATTTTTCCAGTTTGATTGTGCTTCTACCGATACAAATAATCCTTCGTCTTCAAAAAACCCTTTTTCTTTAGCAATGGCTAAAGGTGCCATATCCGTTAATTTGATAAACCCAAAAGTTAATTGCGGCTTTTCAATAGCTAATTGCGTGTCGGCAGCACTTTCTGATGCTGCTTCCTTTTTTTCTGATTTCCCTCCACAAGAAAGGAACACTAGAGAAAGGAAAAAAAGTAAAGATGCTTTTGTAATGAATGTTCTCATGTTTTGAATATTTTAAGTTAACTAAGTATTTGTACTTATTTTTAACAAATATATAAGTAGTATGGAATTTATTTTATGATATGAAGCATGTAAAAGCATCTTTTTACAACATAGTAAAAGATGCTATAAAACATGTTCTAGAATTAAAAAACTAAAAATCATGAAAAAAATCTTACTTATTCTGCCTATAATCCTATTAGTTGCAGCCGGATGCAACAAGGCCGCAAGTAATAACCAAAATGAATGAGGGGAGCGAGGGTGAGACAAGTCGGGCAGTGTTGGCTTTTGTCCCAGCCTCCTTTCTTTGTGGAGGCGTCCAGCGCCGTC
>NCDW01000010.1 GCA_002280395.1 Flavobacteriales bacterium 32-35-8 | reverse complement strand
CTCTGACTGTTTTAACAATCTATAAACCTCTTGCAAAAGGCAAAACTTTCCCACCAATTGAATTAACAGATATTAATGGGGAGAAATTCAATTTGGACAACTTCAAAGAGCAAACTATAGTAATTAATTGGTGGGCTGTTTGGTGTGCTCCTTGTAGAAAAGAAATTCCAGGTTTAAATAAATTAGTTAATAAATACTCTAATAGAAATGTGAGGTTTATATCAATTACTGACGATTCAATTGAAAAAGTTTCTCATTTTCTTGGAAATAATGAATTCAAATATGACATAACATTTGTTTCTAAAAATTCGAGAATACTATTTGGAAATTCCTATCCTAAAAATATAGTCATCAATAACAATAAAACTATCACTTTATATAAAGAAGGTGGAAATGAAAATATATGGCAAGAAATCGACCAGCATTTAAGTAAATTGAATAATGGAAAATAAAAAGCTATCACCAAAAAAACTAAACCAAAAACTAATCTTTTTAAGCTAGTTTTCATTAATATTCAAAAACCATCTCTCCTAGCAAATAAAATTTTATCCCATTTTCAACATCTATAAAAACCCCCTTGAAAATCAACCAATAAATTAACTATAAATAATATTCGTCTGTATTTGGTAATCAAATATATAATTGTAAATTTGCAAACTCTTTTTGAGAGAGGAATGTTTAATAAGAAAAAATTAATAACGTGGACACATTAAGCTACAAAACGATTTCAGCCAATAAAGCTACTGCAGATAAGCAGTGGGTTTTAGTTGATGCTGATGGTCAATCTTTGGGTCGCTTAGCTTCAAAAGTTGCAAAACTATTAAGAGGTAAGCACAAACCTAGCTTCACACCACACGTTGATTGCGGTGATAACGTGATTGTTATCAACTCCGAAAAAGTCAACTTAACAGGAAACAAGTGGAATGATAAAACATACATTCGTCACACAGGGTATCCAGGTGGTCAAAGAAGTTTAACAGCTACAGAATTGTTTGGAAAAGATCCAGCAAGAGTTGTAGAAAAATCGGTAAAAGGTATGTTGCCTAAAAACAAATTAGGTGCAGATTTATTCCGTAATTTAAATGTTGTTGTTGGTTCTGCACACACACATGCTGCACAAAAACCAAAAACAATTAACTTAAACGAATTCAAGTAATGGAAGTAATTCACAAAATTGGCCGTAGAAAAACGGCGGTTGCTCGTGTATATGTTTCTCCAGGAAAAGGAAACATCACAGTTAACAAAAAGGAATTAAACGCTTACTTTACTACAACTACTTTACAGTACAAAGTTAACCAACCATTAGCAATGACTAATAACGAAGGTAACTTTGATATTAAAGTAAGTGTATTAGGTGGCGGTATTACTGGTCAAGCAGAAGCTGTTCGTTTAGCAATCTCTCGTGCTATGTGCGAAGTAGATGCAGAAAACAGATTGACTCTTAAACCAGAAGGTTTATTAACTAGAGACCCAAGAATGGTTGAGCGTAAAAAATTCGGTCAGAAAAAAGCGCGTAAAAAATTCCAGTTCTCTAAACGTTAATACCAGATTTCGATATTTTTATTGGAATGTCACACTGAGCGCAGTCGAAGTGTTTTTTCAATTTGAATTTCAAATCAAACAAAAAATTTAAACCAGTTATTGTTGTCCATGACCCTTAAAAGTCAGGATTTAGTTAAGCATCTAAATGAAGCCAACAGCCAGAAGCTAACAGCTAACAGCTAAATGGAACATTGCTAATCAACAGAACGTAAACTATCACAAACATGGCAGTAGAAGTAAAAGAATTACTTGAAGCAGGTGTACACTTCGGTCACCTTACACGTAAGTGGGATCCAAACATGGCGCCTTACGTATATATGGAACGCAACGGTATCCATATTATTAACCTTTATAAAACAGCGGTAAAAATTGAAGAAGCAAGCGAAGCGTTAAGCAAAATTGCTAATTCTGGCCGTAAAATTTTATTCGTTGCAACAAAAAAACAAGCTAAAGATATTGTTTCTGAAAAAGCAGGCGCTATCAACATGCCATACATCACAGAAAGATGGCCTGGTGGTATGCTAACCAACTTTGTTACTATTAGAAAAGCTGTTAAAAAAATGGCTTCAATCGATAGAATGAAGAAAGATGGTACTTTCCAAACATTATCTAAAAAAGAGCGTTTACAAGTTGATCGTTTAAGAGCTAAGTTAGAGAAAAACTTAGGTTCTATAGCAGATATGACTCGTTTACCAGGTGCGTTGTTTGTTGTGGACATTAAACGTGAACATATCGCGATAAAAGAAGCTCAAAAATTAAACATTCCAATATTTGCAATGGTTGATACCAACTCCGATCCACGTCAAGTTGATTATGTAATACCTGCAAATGATGACGCTTCTAAATCGATTGATAAAGTTTTATCATACGTAACTACTGCTATCTCTAATGGTTTAGCAGATCGTAAAGCTGAAAAAGACGGTTTTGAGGATTCTGAGGATGCTGAAGAAATCGTAACAAAAACAAAATCTAAAGCGACCTCTATAAAAGTTGCAGCGGACGAAGAAGAATAAATAACATAAATACAACATAAATAAGTCGTTTAGTTATTTTCTTTGTTGGAAATTTATTGAACGACTTTTTAAATTTAAAAATATATGGAAGCTAAAGTACAAATAACAGCAGCAGAAGTAAACAGATTAAGACAAACTACCGGTGCCGGTATGATGGATTGCAAAAAAGCCTTGGTGGAAGCTGAAGGTGATTTTGACAAAGCCATTGACGTTTTACGTAAAAAAGGACAAAAAGTGGCCGCAAACAGAGCCGATCGTGAGTCGTCTGAAGGTGTGGCCATTGCAAAAGTAAATGCAGACAATACTGTAGGTGTTGCGATTGTTTTAGGTTGCGAAACTGATTTTGTTGGTAAAAACGAAAACTTTGTGGCGTTGGCAAATCAATTAGCAGATTTGGCTTTTAACTACAACAATAAAGAAGAGTTTTTAGCTGCGGATTTTGGAGGTATGACTGTTGCCGATAAACTAATTGAGCAAACTGGTGTTATTGGTGAAAAACTGGAAATCAATGCTTTTGAAAAATTAGAAGCTCCTTATGTTGGTAGCTATGTTCACATCAATAAAATTGCGGCTTTAGTTGGCTTATCTGCTAACGTTAAAAATGCTGAAACCTTAGCTAAAGATGTTGCTATGCAAATAGCATCTATGGGTGCTACAACATTATCTTATAAAGATTTTGATCCTGCTTTTATCGCTTCGGAACTTGAGGCTAGAATCGCCGTTATAGAAAAAGAAAATGAAGAATTAGCGCGTTTGGGCAAAACATTAAAAAATGTACCTCAATACATTTCTATGGCGCAGTTAACTCCTGAAGTATTAGCTAAAGCTGAAGAAGCTGCCAAAGCAGAATTGAAAGCTGAAGGTAAACCAGAGCAAATTTGGGATAGAATTTTACCAGGTAAAATAGATCGTTTTATTTCGGATAACACGACTTTAGACCAAGAACAATGTTTATTAGATCAAAACTTTATTAAAGATGATAAAATAAACGTTGCTAAATATGTAGCATCTTATGGAGATGTTGCTATTACAGGTTTTAAACGTGTATCTTTAGGGTAACAAAACACATAAAATACATTTAAAGCCACTATATAGATTATAGTGGTTTTTTTATGCAATTCAGTTTTTATATAAATTCATAAAATAAAATTTTTATGTAGCTTTGCTAAACTTTGAAAAGTAACAATGAAATACAAAAGAATCCTACTTAAGTTATCGGGTGAAGCCCTCATGGGAAATCGCCAATACGGTATAGATCCAGAACGTTTAGCAGAATACGCTGAAGATATTAAAACCATAACCGACAAAGGTGTTGAAGTCGCCATTGTTATAGGTGGTGGAAACATATTTAGAGGTGTTTCGGGAGCTAGTAAGGGCATGGACCGTGTTCAAGGAGACCACATGGGTATGTTGGCAACTGTAATTAATGGTCTGGCTTTACAAAGTGCGCTAGAAAATGCGGGGATGCAAACAAGATTACAATCTGCCATCAAAATCAATGAAGTGGCAGAACCATTTATACGCAGAAGAGCGATTCGTCATTTAGAAAAAGGACGTGTTGTCATTTTTGGAGGTGGTACCGGAAACCCTTATTTTACAACAGACTCTGCTGCTGTTTTAAGAGCCATAGAAATTGAAGCTGATGTTATTTTAAAAGGCACCAGAGTAGATGGTATTTACAATGCAGACCCCGAAAAGGACAGTACCGCTGTTAAATTCAATTTTATATCTTTTGATGAAGTGTTAAAAAAGGGATTAAAAGTCATGGATACCACAGCATTTACGCTGAGTCAGGAAAATAATTTACCTATTATTGTGTTCGATATGAATAAAAAAGGAAACCTTTTAAAAGTGGTTTCTGGAGAAAAAGTAGGTACCGAAGTAAACATATAGAGTTTGGCATAATTTTTTGAACAATAACTTACCATTAAAGTTTAAAACAATGAACGAGGAAATAGAATTTATACTAGATGCTGCAAAAGAATCCATGGATAATGCTATTAGGCATTTTGAAAAGCAATTGGTAAATATTAGAGCTGGCAAAGCGAGTCCTGCCATGTTAGGAAGTGTACTTGTAAATTATTATGGCAATCAAACACCCATAAATCAAGTCGCTAATGTGAATACCCCAGATGGTAGAACCATTACGGTTCAGCCTTGGGAAAGAAACATGCTTCAAGAAATTGAAAGAGGTATCATGTACGCTAATCTTGGTTTTAACCCTATGAATAACGGCGAAACCATTATTATTAACGTGCCACCTTTAACGGAAGAACGCCGTCGTGATTTAGCAAAACAAGCCAAAGCAGAAGCAGAAGACGCTAAAATTGGCGTAAGAAGTGCCCGTAAGGATGCTAATACTGAAATTAAAAAATCGGATGACATTTCTGAAGACCTTAAAAAGAACGCAGAGATAGACATACAACAAATGACGGATAAATACGTTAGGAAAATTGACGAAATGTTCGAGCTCAAAGAAAAAGAAATTATGACCGTATAATTCTGGAAGCGACAAATAATTTGTCGCTTTTTTATATTAATTTAGCTTTACACACCGCCATTAATGTCAAAATTATGTCCTCTCGCGTTTTTATTGCTTTTTTCTTGGTTGGTGCGAGCCCAATCTACAGCCGAATCGAGTACGAAACCCTCTCAAGATTCCATTAAAGAAAGGCAGTTTTTAAAACAATTGGGAGATGGCTATTTACCAACCAAATACTTCAACTTTGATTTAAGATATCTGGTTAAATACAATCAATACGAGGCTTTAAGAACAGGTTTGGGCGGCATAACAAACGATGCCTTTTCAGAAAAATTTAGAATAAACAGCTATGTTGTTTATGGTTTTAAAGATCATAGATTTAAATATAGTATAGGTGCAGGTTTTAGAATAGCAGAAAAAACCAATACCTGGCTTGACGTTTCATATACAGATGATTTACAAGAAACGGGCAGTTATCCTTTTTTAACCGACAAGCGTTTTTTTCAACTCTTTGAACCCAGACTATTAAACATTAGTTTATTCCACAAAATTATTTCAAGAACGGTTTCTTTGGAATATCAATTGAGTCCGAATATCTTAACAGAAACTCAATTGTCTGTAAACGATATCAATCCAACCTATGCCTATGAGTTTGCTTTAGATGGCAACAATTATAGTTCATTCGATTTGAGTATGGCAAAAATAGCCGTACAATGGAGTCCCTTTAGTCAGTTCGAACTCGCTGAAAAAGGAGTTAACCAAATAAAAGACGGCTTCCCTAAGTTCACATTTCAATACACCAAAAGTTTTAAAGATGTGTTTAAAGGTGATTTTAATTTTTCGAATGTTGAATTTAAGACCATTCACCAAATAGAACACAAAAACAATAGCCTTTCTGAAATCACCTTAATTTCTGGTATGGCCAATGGCAATACGCCATTAACCCATTTGTATCACGCTTATCCTAATAACATCAATAAGGAAAAGATTTTAAGACGTTTTTCGGTTGCCGGAACCAGCAGTTTTGAAACCATGTTTTTTAATGAGTTCTTCTCCGATAAATTCACAACCATTCAAGTAAAACATGCCTTAAAACCTTTTAATATTTCTGAAAAATATAAACCCCAATTAGTTTTGATAAGCAGGTTTGCCATTGGAGATATGGATAACATAAATAGACATCAAAACATCACGTTCGGAACCCTAGAAAAAGGATTCACAGAATCTGGTTTTGAAATTAATAAATTACTTTTTGGCTTTGGCTTCAGCTTTGCATACAGATATGGCGCTTATCATTTGCCTAATATTGATGATAATATTGCTTTTAAATTTACATTTAACTTAACATTATAAATGTATTAATTACTTAATACATTGTTTTTTTTACCTTTGCCAACTTTAAACTAAAGAATGTTTAAGCTTTTTACAACAAATTTTTGGTCAGTTACGGCAAGACTTATTTTGCGTAATAAAATTGCCATTCTTATTGGTGTTTTAATTATCACTATTTTACTTAGCACACAATGGAAATACATGCGCTTCACCTATACAGAAGCCAATTTATTACCTGACGATGACCCCATTAATCTTACCTATGATAATTTTTTAAAAACCTTTGGCGAAGAAGGCAACCTCATTGTTATTGGAGTAAAAGATTCCACATTATTTTCTGTGGAAAAACTAAACGCTTGGAACAATTTATCGGACAGTTTTAAAACGTATGACGCCGTTGAATCTGTTATTTCCATTAAAGATTTACAGAAACTTGTTAAGGATACACTCAATGAAAAATTTACTTTAAGTCCGTTTATAAAAGATTCTATTTCATCATCTAAACAAATTGATGTATTAGAAGATGAACTTTTCAATAAATATCCTTTTTACGACAATTTCCTGTTCAACAACAAAACAAGAACGGTTCGCACTGCTATTTATCTAAAAAAAGATATAGTAAACACATCTGCTAGAAAAGATTTTATCCTTGATGTGTTATTGCCAAAAACAGAAACCTTTGAAAACAATACAAAGTTAGATATTAGGATTTCTGGAATGCCCTACATAAGAACCTTAAATGCACAAAACATTGTTGACGAAATTGGCCTGTTCATTATTGCCGCACTACTAGTAACATCACTTATATTCTTTTTCTTTTTCAGGTCGTTAAGAGCCACGTTTATATCGCTTATTGTAGTATGCATTGGTGTTATGTGGACACTGGGCATTATAGGGGCATTAAATTATGAAATTACTGTTTTAACAGCACTTATACCACCGTTAATCATTGTAATAGGTATTCCTAATTGCATTTTTTTAATCAATAAATACCAGCATGAGGTAAAACTTCATGGTAATAAAGTAAAATCGTTGCAACGTGTTATCACAAAAATTGGTAATGCCACATTAATGACCAATTTAACGACCGCTTCTGGATTTGCAACCTTCATTCTAACAGAGAGTAAACTTTTAAAAGAATTTGGCGTAGTTGCTTCGTTAAGTATTGTTGGTATTTTTCTGTTATGCTTGCTCATCATCCCTATTATCTATTCCTTTTTACCTTCACCAAAAGATCGTCATTTAGAACATTTGAATAAACGTTGGATTGGTGGTTTTGTAGATTGGATCGAACAGATAGTAAAACACAGACGCATCGCTATTTACGGGACTTCAGTAATTTTACTTATAGTTAGCATTATTGGTATTTACAAGATAAAAATTTCTGGTAGCCTTATTGAAGATATGCCCAAGAATGCTGAATTTTTTGAAGACATTCGATTTTTTGAACGTGAGTTCAATGGTATTATGCCATTGGAAATTATGGTGGACACCAAACAAAAAAAAGGTGTTATGAAGCTGCCAACGTTAAAACGAATGAATGAACTGGAAGAGCTAATCATAGAAATACCCGAATTATCAAAACCCATATCGGTTGTGGGCTTGGTTAAATACTCGAAACAGGCTTATTATAACGGAAATCCGTCATATTATCAATTACCAACATCTCAAGAAAATAACTTTATTTTATCATACGCTAAAAATTCAACATCAAACATTGACCTGATTGATAATTTTGTTGACAGTACCGGTCAATACGCCCGCATCACCACTTTCATGAAGGACATTGGAACCGATAAAATGGAACGCATTGAAGAAGACCTTCAAACCAAAATAGATAAGGTATTTCCAAAGGACAGATATACTGTTACCATGACCGGTAAAGCTTTAGTATTTCAAAAAGGGACTAAATACTTGGTGGATAATTTAATTATTTCTTTATCGCTTGCTATTTTACTGATATCATTGTTTATGGCATTTATGTTCAGATCATTTAGAATGATTATTGTATCGCTCATACCTAACTTATTGCCATTATTAATTACAGCGGGTTTAATGGGGTATTTAGGTGTTCCTATAAAGCCGTCAACCATTTTGGTATTTAGCATTGCTTTTGGTATTTCGGTAGACGACACCATTCACTTTTTGGCAAAATACAGACAAGAATTGCAGGCAAATAATTGGAAAATAAAAACATCTGTTTATGGTGCGTTGCGCGAAACAGGTGTTAGCATGTTTTATACGTCCATTGTGTTATTCTTTGGTTTTTCTGTATTTACCATTTCAAGCTTTGGTGGTACAGTAGCTTTAGGAGCATTGGTTTCGGCTACTTTATTATTTGCCATGCTTTCAAATTTAATTTTACTTCCCTCCCTATTATTGTCTTTAGAAAGAAGCATAGCCAATAAAGAAGTATTGAAAGAACCCGCTATCAATATCATTCCAGAAGAAGACGATGATGACAATGCCAACTTTTAATTAGAATTCCATTAGTTATAATGTATCATTCGAATTCCTTTTTTGGGCATTCTAACTAGAAAGCCAAAAGTCTTTTTTATATTTACGTTTAAATTTTATATACATGCAAACACGTACTGTTTCAGATTTGTTATCGCAAAAAATAACACCTGCAGAAGTAGATATTAAAGGTTGGGTAAGAACCTTCCGGGCTAATAGATTTATTGCGTTAAACGATGGTTCTACCATAAACAATATTCAATGTGTAGTAGACTTTGAAAATACAGATGAAACCATTTTAAAACGGATTACTACAGGTGCGGCGGTTCATATAAAAGGCGAATTGGTTGAAAGCCTTGGTAAGGGACAAAATGTAGAGATTAATGTAAAAAGTATTGAAGTTTTAGGAGATTCAGATCCCGAAACGTACCCTATACAACCTAAAAAACATTCATTTGAGTTTTTAAGGGAAAATGCCCACTTACGTACCAGAACCAATACATTTAGTGCCGTCATGCGCTTGCGTTCTGCACTTTCTTTCGCAATACATAAGTATTTTAATGAGAATGGCTTTTACTATATGCATGCACCTATTATAACAGGAAGTGATGCTGAAGGTGCTGGCGAAATGTTTCGTGTGAGTAGTTTAGATGCTAAAAACCCGCCGCTTACAGAAGATGGAGAAATAGATTATTCTAAAGATTTTTTTGGAAAAGAAACCAATCTGACAGTTTCTGGGCAGTTGGAAGCTGAAACCTACGCTATGTCTTTAGGCAAAGTATACACGTTTGGCCCTACATTTAGAGCTGAAAACTCCAATACTTCTCGACATTTAGCAGAATTTTGGATGATAGAGCCTGAGGTCGCTTTTATGGACTTAGCAGGTAATATGGATTTGGCAGAAAGCTTTTTAAAATACGTTATTAAATATGTTTTAGACAACAATAGAGATGATTTAGACTTTTTAAATCAACGTTTATTAGACGAGGAAAAAGCCAAACCTCAAGCAGAAAGAAGCGACATGAGCTTAATTGAAAAATTAAATTTTGTAACAGAAAACAATTTTACGCGTTTAAGCTATACCGAAGCTATTGATATTTTACGAGACAGTACCCCCAATAAGAAAAAGAAATTCAAATACATTATTGAAGAATGGGGCGCCGATTTACAAAGTGAGCACGAACGTTTTTTAGTTGAAAAACATTTTAAATGTCCTGTGATATTATACGATTATCCAGCGAACATTAAAGCGTTTTACATGCGTTTGAATGATGATGGAAAAACCGTTAGAGCCATGGATATTTTATTCCCTGGCATTGGTGAAATAGTAGGAGGTGCGCAACGTGAGGAACGTTTAGAAGTGCTCAAGAAAAAAATGGCGGCACTTCATATTCCGGAAGAAGATTTATGGTGGTATTTGGATTTACGTAAATATGGAACGGCTGTGCACTCTGGTTTCGGACTGGGATTTGAACGTTTAGTGATGTTTGCAACAGGAATGGGCAATATAAGAGATGTGATACCGTTTCCTAGAACACCACAAAATGCTGAGTTTTAATCTTATTTTAAGATAAATGTTTCTAAGTTAAATCCCATAGTTAGTATAATTTTTATACTTTTATCTTAAACCAAATCATAAAATGCTTAAACAACATTTACAATTTAAATTATCACAAAAATTATCTCCGCAGCAAATTCAATTAATGAAATTGATTCAGTTGCCAACACAAGAATTTGAACAACGTCTAAAACAAGAATTGGAAGAAAATCCAGCCTTAGAAGGCGGTATTGAAGAAGTTGAAAATGATTATGATTCTGATTTGGATAATTCTACTGACGATTATAATGATAGTGAAACTATAGGCAATGATGATATTAATGTAGATGAGTATTTAAGTGATGACGAAATCCCAGATTACAGAACCCAAGTTAATAATTATAGTAGCGATGATGAGGAAAAAACCATGCCTTATGCTGCAGGAACGTCGTTTACGCAACATCTAATCAGTCAATTAAATACGTATAGATTAACCGATGAAGAATATGCCATTGCTGAATTTTTGGTTGGCAATGTAGATGAAAGCGGATACATACGTAGGTCTATAACAGATATTATGGACGATTTAGCGTTTACACAAAACGTTTACACCACCGAAGACAAAATTGAACATGTTTTAAAAATTGTGCATCAATTGGATCCTGCTGGTGTAGGCGCGCGTAGCCTTCAAGAGTGCTTAAGTATTCAGTTACATAGAAAAGAAAAAAATCCAGATGTTGAATTGGCCATTGATATTATTGATGATGCTTTTGAACAATTCACTAAAAAACATTACGATAAACTCATCCAAAAATTTGATATTACAGAACTTCAACTAAAAGATGCTATTCGGGAAATTGAGCATTTAAATCCGAAACCTGGTGGTTCTTACTCTGGAAATAATAGAATTGTAGAACATGTGGTTCCAGATTTTGCCATAAAAATTGTTGATGGCGAATTGGAATTAACACTTAACGGCAGAAATGCTCCAGAACTTCATGTGTCTAGGGAATATAACGATATGTTGAAAGGCTATAAAGATTCTAAAGACAAATCAAAATCCCAAAAAGATGCCGTTTTATTCATCAAACAAAAATTAGATGCTGCCAAATGGTTTATTGAAGCTATAAAACAACGCCAACAAACCTTATTCATAACCATGAGTGCCATCATGCATTACCAAGAAGAATACTTTTTAACGGGTGATGAGCGCAATTTAAGACCTATGATTCTTAAAGATATTGCGGATGAAATTTCCATGGATGTTTCTACGGTTTCAAGAGTTGCCAACAGTAAATATGTCGACACGCCTTATGGCACCAAACTCATAAAGGATTTCTTTTCAGAATCCATGAAAAATGATCAAGGTGAAGATGTTTCAACTAAGGAAATAAAAAAAATCCTTGAAACGGTTCTTGAAGAAGAAGATAAAAGGAAACCATTAACCGATGATACATTAGCGGCTATTTTAAAAGATAAGGGCTACCCTATTGCCCGACGCACCGTTGCTAAATACAGAGAACAATTAGATATTCCCGTGGCACGATTACGCAAAAAGATATGATGCATCGTATCTTAAAAAGTATCTCATATATATGTCATCCTTTAATAATGCCTTTATTAGGGGTGCTTTTTTATTTTAAAGTAAGTCCAAAATACTTCCCACAAGAAATTATTTATGCTAAAATAATCTCACTTTTTATCTTAACAATTGTTTTACCTATTCTGCTATATTTTTTATTGAAGACCCTAGATAAAGTAAAATCAATAGAGCTTGAAACTACCAAAGAGCGCATTATTCCTTTAGCTATCAACTGCCTTATTATTCTACTAGTTCTTGAAAGGGTTATAAGTGACAATGAAATTATTGAGCTTTACTATTTCTTTTTAGGAATCTTGATATCTACCCTTACCTGTTTAATACTGGTTATTATGAAATTTAAAGCCAGTATACATATGATTGCCATTTCAGGTTTGTTTATGTTCTTTATTGCTTTAAGCATCCATTTTAGCATCAATATTAATGGCACATTGGCTTTAATGAGCATTATTACCGGTGCCATCGCAACATCTAGATTACACCTTAAAGCACATACTTATAAAGAACTTATTTTAGGCTTTTTTGTTGGCCTAACTCCCCAATTATTGCTTATTAGCAATTGGCTATAAAACATAAAACATCAATCCTATTTTTATGGCATTCATATCAATAGTTTCTCCGTTTAATTTGGCATCACCAGAAAAAATAGGATTTAAAGCATAATACAAGTATAAGTTCCATGTATTGTAGCCCATGCTTACTGTTAATCCGTATTGGAACTTATTAAAGTCATCAACATTGGTATATTTAAAACTGCCTAAATCCCCTTTAAACTTTGTGGTATTAGCAAACACATACCCAATTTTAAAACCCGCGTAAATACGCCAGAAATTATAATTTGTTGGGGTTGATGTTCGCCATCTAAATTCTATGGGAAGCTCTATTAAATGTTGAGAAAATTTGTTTCTAGAGAATGTTACGGTGCTTTCGTCAATAATGCTGTAATTGATATTCCCTACATCATCTTTTACAATGAGTAAATTTTGATTAAATGAATTGGCAGAGTAGCCTAATCCAATACCTATGGCTACATTTCTATCTTTATTTATAGGCATGTCTTTTATAAACCCTGCATGAAACCCTAAAGAAAATCCGTTTTGGGAAAGATCGTTAGGTTTATTCCCAATAAGGTTATAGGTTACACCAGCATAAAACTGATCTTCTTTATATAAAGAATCTACAATCTTAGTATTATTGTCTTGCGCTCCAAGGTAACTACTAACAATAAATCCTATTAAAACTAAATATGCTTTCATGTATTAACTATAACCTTAGAACAATAATTATTTGTAAATAACAAATATACAATTTTACAGTATCACATTATTAAACATAAAAAGGTGTTCTTAAAAGAACACCTTTTTTACATAAATTGTAATTTATTAAAATTTATAATTCAAACCAATCATCCAATAGGTTTGAAGTTTGTTGTTTATATTTTCAAATGTTGGAAACGGGTCGGTTCCAGAAACATCGTAATTATCAACATAATATTTTAGGGCTTCTTGTTTATTGTTTCTCAGTCCAAAATCAAATCCAACACCAATCATTTTCCATAAGGTATACCCAAAAGAGTTATTCCAGGTCCAGTTTGATAAATTATTGCTCTTATAACTTTGGAACATGGATAAGTTGGTTTTAAAACTAATCTCTTTAATTTGTCTGGTGTAATCGACTAATATTTTTGTACCATAAGACGATTGAAAAATAGCATCATTCCTGCTAAATACTAAATTGTAGTTTAGGGGATGCACCACCACAACCAAGTCTTTAATCGGTGTCCAAGTAGCACCCACCCCAACATCCAAATAACCCGGATTGTTAAAGTTATTTAAGATGGTGGTTCGGTATTCTCCCAATCCAGAAAGAGCAAATGTTTCACTTAATTTCATACCATACAAAGAAGACACATTAAAAACATCGTTTGCCTCGCGCCACTGTGTATTATCGTTTGGGTTGTCTTTGTCATTAAATTTAACCCAAGACAAATTTAGATTACCAGAATTTCTCCAGAAATAAAGATTTGTATTCAAATTTGCAAAAGCGTTTACCGTAAAACCAATATTTCCAGATCTGTTATTAGGCGATTTTTGTGCATACCAATTACTGAAATTAGAAATACTTCCACCAATAGTACCAAAAGCACCCTTTTTCCAACCGGGAAACGCATCGATTTTTCCTTGAGTGGCATCCACACGGCTTTGAGCTGCTTTAAGAGAATCTTTTTGAACAGATAAAGTAGCCTTAAGTTCATCTAAAGTTTGCGCGTTAACATGAATAAGTCCGATAAAAAGAGTGAATAATAATAGTGTTTTTTTCATTTCCATCATTTTATAAAATTTGAACAAATATAACTACAAGAATTATTTTTTATTGTGATTGCCAAGAGTTTAATCAGCTTATTTCTTTTTGTAAAGGGGGACAGATGAACAAGCTTCCCCGTACATAATAGATTTTGCAATAGGTTTTAACTTATTGGAAAGCATAATATAAGCATTCTGAGGAACAGGTTTTTTGGAGCAACCTTTAATGATTAATGGTTTATCTTGAAACTCAGACACATCTAAATTATTGATAATGTCTTGGTAAATGGAAGTTTCTAAAGGTTCCAAATTGCCAATAATGGTCTTTTTAGCAAATGGCTGTAAATGAAGGGAAATAAGCATAAATGCCCAGGCGGGAATTATGGCATCGGTAGAGCAAGTTAAAGCAACGTACGTATCTTGATATTTCGACCAATCATGCAAGGAAACCTGCTCCCTAAAATCTTTTTCACGCAACACCAAGCCTTCAAGTAACCAATCTTTAATATCAAAAAGGATACGATTGCCTTTTGGGTAATAATCCTCTAGGTCAACGGTTACTAATTTGCTATTCGCTACGCGATTTATGATGTCTTCTTCCAATGATTGTTTGGTGTTTAGTTGTTTGTCGTTTAGTCGTAAGTTTTAATTGGAATGTCAGCTAAACGACTCCAATACAAACGACTAAACTAAATTAAAGCATCCCCAATTCCAATTTAGCTTCTTCGCTCATTAAATCTTGAGTCCAAGGTGGGTCGAATGTGATTTCTACTTCGGCACTATGTACTTCATTAATGGATTTAATTTTTTCTTCAACCTCCATAGGCAAGGTTTCTGCTACTGGGCAGTTTGGCGTTGTTAAGGTCATGAGTATTTTAACATCGGAATCTTCATTTACAAAAACATCGTAAATCAATCCGAGTTCATAAATATCCACTGGAATTTCCGGATCGTAAATCGTTTTTAAAACCCTAACTATTTTATCGCCTAAACTATTATCTTCTATATTTTGTTCGCTCATTTCTTTAATCTTTAAATGTTTGTTGTTAAGTTGTTTGTTGTTAAGTCGAGTCTTCTAAACAACTCCACAACAAACGACTAAACTATTTCAACTGTGTTTGATACGCAATCGCATACAATTTAAGTTGTTTCACCATACTTACCAAGCCATTGGCGCGTGTTGGCGATAAATGTTCTTTTAATCCAATTTTATCAATAAAATCAGTTTCGGCATTGATAATGTCTTTGGGATGCTGATTTGAAAATACACGGATTAAAATAGCAATAATACCTTTGGTAATAATAGCATCACTATCGGCGGTAAAAACCAGTTTATCATCCTTCATTTCAGCATGCACCCACACTTTACTTTGGCAACCTTTAATAATGTTGCTGTCCGTTTTGTATTGGTCGTCTATTAACGGCAAATCCTTACCCAAATCTATCATGTATTGATATCGTTCTTCCCAGTCTTCAAACATGGAAAACTCATCAATCAGTTCTTTTTGTATATCTTCAATACTCACAATCATAATTTTAAACAAAAATACAATAAGAAATGGCTACTAACAAATTTATAAACCTAACCTAAAAGACTAAAAGCCATTGCATCTGACCTCTAAAAAAATAAGATAGAGAGATAAAATACATCTATTCAATATTTTCTGATAATGATAGTATTTCTTTAACAAGTGCTTCTATTTCTTGAGGCGGCGTGCCGTGGTCAAAGCTAGAAGATTCATAAACCGTACCATTTTTAGAGATTTTTAATGTACCAATGGAAGCGCCATCGTAGAAACGTGCTTCTGTGGGAGATTTTAAAGTAGAAATGCTATCAAGACTTATGCTTTCCAAAAGTGAATTTAGTTTTTTCCAATTTTCAGAAGTAATAGCTTTTGAAACGGGTTTTACCTCTCTATTTTTTGAGATGGAAATAATGGAATCATTGATAGTAATATCCAAAAAACGTCCTCTTGATAGTGCTGAATAGTTGAATGAAACGGATTTATTATCTTGTTCTTTACTAGCCACTAAAATGATTTTTTTATCACTTAAAAGTTTCAACATACCATCTTCAATTAGTATGTTATTGGCTTTAGATAATACCTGTTGCATTTCAGATTCAATTTGATGCCTGTCTTGGCAATACATTTTGGTAGAAGCTAAAGGGCCTACTTTTAACAAACCATTTTCTAAAGAATATGTTCCTGTAAATCTATTACAACCTGAAAAACCAGAAATGACACCCACTTCTTTATTGAAATTTATGGTCATATTATTTACGGAAACGTCATTGTTGTTTAATGTTTTTACATGGTAAGTACCATTTAAAGTCATTAAGTTAGTTTCTTTAACAGCCATTGTTTTTGAATTGCAGCAAGTATTTAAAGAAATTAGAACGGATAAAATGATTACAATTTTCATGGATTGTTTTTAGTTTTAAATAACTATAACAAAAAAGAAGCCAAAGATTAAGCCAACATCATTTTAGCCTTTTTCACGCCTTCAACCAAAGTATCAATTTCTACTTTTGTATTGTAAAAAGCGAAAGAGGCACGAACGGTTCCAGGAATTTTAAAGTAATCCATAATAGGCTGCGCGCAGTGATGGCCCGTACGAACCGCAATGCCCAACTTATCTAAAATAGTACCAACATCATACGGGTGAATGCCTTCTAAATTAAATGAAATGACGGAGGTTTTGTTTTTTGAAGTACCATAGATTTTTAATCCATCAATGTCTAGTAATTTTTTTGTGGCGTATTCTAAAAGTTCGTTCTCATATTTAGCAATAGCATCAAAACCAATGGAATTCATATAATCGATGGCCGCCCCAAAAGCGATACCACCACAAATATTGGGTGTGCCTGCTTCAAATTTATGAGGAAGTTCGGCGTAAGTTGTTTTTTCAAAGGTAACTTCAGCAATCATTTCACCACCACCTTGGTAGGGAGGCAATTTTTTTAACCAACTTTCTTTTCCGTAAAGCATGCCTTCACCTGTTGGCCCACACATTTTATGGGCTGAGGCCACATAAAAATCGACGTCCAAAGCTTGAACATCTGGTTTTAAATGCGGACACGCTTGTGCGCCATCAATCAACACCGCAGCGCCAACTCCATGCGCTTTTTCAATAATATGTTCAATAGGATTAATGGTTCCTAAGGCGTTTGAAATATGATTTACAAAAACAAGTTTGGTGTTTTTGGAAAGCAATTTATCATATGCATTCATTACCAATTCGCCTTCCAAATTCATGGGAATCACCTTTAACGTTGCCCCAGAACGTTCGCATAACATTTGCCAAGGCACAATATTACTATGATGTTCTAAAGCGGACACGATGATTTCATCGCCTTTTTTTAATATAGATGAAAATCCGTTTGCCACTAAATTAATACCATGGGTTGTCCCCGAAGTAAATATAATTTCGTGTGCAAATTTGGCATTAAAATGCGTTTGGATTTTTTTACGGGCTTGTTCGTATTTGTCGGTTGCCTCCTGACTTAACGCATGCACACCACGATGGATATTGGCATTGTAGTTTGAATAATAATCAACAATAACATCAATAACTTGTTGTGGGGTTTGTGATGTGGCAGCATTATCAAAATATACCAAAGGTTTACCATTTACTTTTCTGGAAAGTATAGGGAAATCTTTTCGTATGTTTTCTACGTTGAACATGGTTGTATGTTTAGACCCGACTGAGGCATTTATTGGAGTCGTTTTTTATTTATGGATTCCTGCCTGCGCAGGAATGACAATTACAAATCAAACCCAATATTAACGCCCAATTTATTGGCAATAATTTTGGTAATGCGTTGCTTTATTTCTGGAATTTTAACCGAACTCATCACATTGTTGCTAAAGGCGTACATTAAAAGTGCTTTTGCTTCCTTTTCTGGAATACCTCGCGAACGCATATAAAACATGGCGCTTTCATCTAATTGCCCAATGGTACAACCGTGCGAACACTTCACATCATCAGCAAAAATTTCTAATTGTGGTTTGGTATTAATAGTTGCTTTATCGCTTACTAAAATGTTGTTGTTTGCTTGAAAAGCATTGGTTTTTTGCGCTTCT
>NCDW01000009.1 GCA_002280395.1 Flavobacteriales bacterium 32-35-8 | reverse complement strand
TTTTGTAGGTAGTTTGTTAGCTAAGTTGTTCACTAGTTTTCCCAAATCGTCTTTCTCTTTTTTGATATTCAATAATAGCTTCATGCAAATGTTGCTTAGTAAAATCAGGCCAAAGTGTATTGGTGAAATACAATTCAGCATAAGCTATTTGCCATAGTAAAAAGTTACTTATTCGTTGCTCTCCGCTTGTTCTTATAAGTAAATCTACGTCTGGTAAATTTCGCGTGTAAAGATGCTCATTTATAATTGATTCATCAATTTTTTCTGCCGAAATTATATTATTTTTAACTTTAAAACTAATTTCTTTTACAGTATTAATAAGTTCTTCCCTCGAACCATAGCTTAGCGCAATGGTTAAGGTCATTCTGTTGTTGTTCTTGGTTTTTTCAATAACTTCCAATAATTCTTTGTGCACCTTGGCAGGAAGTGTATTTAAGGTGCCTATGGCGCATAGTTTTATGTTGTTTTCATGAAGTGATTTAATTTCTTTTCTTAATGAAGAGATTAATAACTTCATAAGGGTGTCCACTTCAAATTTTGGTCGGTTCCAATTTTCTGTAGAAAACGCATAAAGTGTTAGGTTTTCTATACCAATTTCAGCACTGCCTTCAACGACTTGTTTAACGGCCTTAGCCCCATTTTCATGACCAAAAGTGCGCATCATGCCGTGTTGCTTTGCCCAACGCCCGTTACCATCCATAATAATGGCAATGTGCTTTGGTAATTTTTGGGCCTGTATGCTTTCTAGTAAGTCCATTTTTTAATTTATACAATAACAAGGGTTTTGTCCAAAAGAATAGGTTAGCATAATGCCTGAAAAGACATACCAATCGTTATTATTAATGTTGCCAAATCTATTTGCTAAGTGGTTTGTATTGTTTGGCAGGCTTCCGTCAATGGCATCAGTAAATGTATAACGCGCACCCACTTCAACACTTATAACAAAATTATCTATAAATGTGGTTTTAAAACCTATAGCCATAGGGATGCCAAATGCCCAACTGGAAGCATTATCGGATGTTTGCACACCATTTTGAAAATAATAGTCATCATAATTGGCAACCGTTATTCCAGAATATAAATAAGGCGTTGATAATTTTTTTCCAGAATGTAAATCGAAATCAAAAAAAGTAAGTTCCATGCCCACTGAAGCCTCAATAATCTTATTGGTAAAATTATAACCTCTTTGTATGCGTCTTGGATCGTCAGATTTTAAATCATCGCCTTCTAAATCTGTAAAAATTAATGAGGCTCGGTATGAATGTCTGGTACTTCTGTTCCATCTATAAACGGCTCCAAAAGCCAGTTGGTTAGGCGATATATAATTTGTAGCGCCAACATCACCAATAAAATTACTGCCACCAACATAAATACCAAGCTCATTGATTTGAGAGTGACTATATTGGGTGGTTAAAATGCTTATAATGATTATGGTTATATACCTCATAAGAATTTAAAAGTTTGCAAATATAATAAATAAGATTACCCCAAAGCAATTTGAGTTGATTTGTATGAGTTTAAAACAACATTTAGTGAAAATTATTGTTTAATTACGTGTATCTTCTCCCCAAAGAAGTTTTTTACGAAGGGTATCTAAAAAGCTTTCATTTAATAAATCAATCATTTTAATTTTAAATGGGGCTTTTTTAATTTTTATGAGGGTGTTATTATCTAAAGTTGCAATGCGAGAGTCCAACGATATTAAATGGTTGTCTTCTCTGCCCGAAACTTTAAGATGTATTTCTGTAGAATCTGGAATCACTAAAGGTCGCGCGCTTAAATTGTGTGGTGCTATAGGCGTTAATACAAAGCTATCGGTATCGGGAGTTATTACGGGGCCGCCACAACTTAAGGAATAACCCGTTGAGCCGGTTGGGGAAGATACTATAAGGCCATCGCTCCAATAAGATGTTAAGTATTCTCCATTTAAATGAGTTTCTACCGATATCATAGAGGTGGTGTTTTTTCTGTTAACAGCTATTTCATTTAAGGCAAAGTTAAGTGAGGTGATATCTTTGTTTTCCGGAACGGTTTCTACGGATAATAATGTGCGTTCTGAAATGGTATATTTGCCATCGATAATATCTTGAATGGCACTTTCTATACCATCAACTTGAATGGTTGCCAAAAACCCCAAACGTCCTGTATTGATTCCAATGATAGGAATGTCAATGTCTTTCACAAAGGTAATAGCTCTTAAAATGGTGCCATCGCCACCAACGCTAACAAGCAAATCAAAGGATTTATCCAAGTCATCAAATGTTTTAAAATTGGAATAATTATTATTAGGAGCTGCCGCTTTAATGATGTTGTAAAATTCGGTTTCTATGTAGGCATCAACATCTTTTTTTAATAAATAATTAAATAGTGTTTCAACAGAACTAGACGTAGTTTTATTGTAAAATCTTCCAAAAACGGCAACCTTCATAACCTAAATATTTAAGTATTTATTCAAATAATCCGATCGTTCCTTTAGGCTCTCTATATAGCTGTCTTCCTCATGTCCAGATACAACATTATAGCTATAGCGCCTAAATGTTTGAATGATGGAACTTAATCCAACATTGCCAACTTTAATGGTTATTTGTACCATGTCATCTTTTATCTTGGACACAAAAGCACCTAGTATTTTTCCGTTATTTGATTCAACAATTTGGCTTATCTCGCTAAATGAATAATCATTTATGCCTTTTTCGATGACTAAAATGCCTCCGGGAGCCGTAAAAAATGGCGAATCTCCAAACAAACTTATAATATCATTTAGTTCGTAATAACCTAAATATTTGTTTTTTTCGTCAAGAACGGGCATGATGTTGGCGGAATTTCTTGCAAAAGCTTCCAGAACGTCTAGCCAAAGCGTGGTATTTCTAACGAAAAAATCCTCAAAAGCATGGCTAAAATCACTTAGCGATTTGTCACTTTCAAAACAATGGGCATCCGTTTCAGAAAAGCAACCTAAATACATATGGTCGTCATTTTCAATGGGAATATGCGAATAAGTAAGTTGATTGAACATCAACTGCAAATCACTTATTTTACTATTCCTATTTAAAGGTTTAATGTCGTTAATAATGTATTCTGAAAGTTTCATCTGTTGATGTTTACTTTGTTTTTCAAAAGTTTTATATGTGTGCAAATTAATCAAAAAAAAAGTATGTATGCCTGTTCTACTTTGTATTTTTGCGTTTTAAAACGGATTCATGACAAAGTTAAGTGTAAATATTAATAAGATAGCTACATTAAGAAATTCTAGAGGTGGCAATGTGCCCAATGTGGTGCAGTTTGCAAAAGATGTACAGCGATTTGGGGCAGAAGGAGTTACCATACACCCAAGGCCAGACGAGAGACATATTCGTTATCAAGATGCTCGCGATTTAAAGCCTATCGTGTATACCGAATATAATATTGAAGGCAATCCAGTAGATTCATTCATGAAATTGGTTTTAGAAGTGAAGCCAACACAAGTAACGTTGGTTCCCGATGCTGAGGATGCCATAACATCTAACGCAGGCTGGGACACCATTAAGCATAAAGATTTTTTGGTTGATGTAATTAAAGAATTTCAACAAAATGGTATAAGAACATCTGTTTTTGTTGATCCTGTTTTGAAGCAAATTGAAGGCGCTAAAGAAACGGGAACGGACAGAATTGAATTGTACACTGAAAGTTTTGCACATCAATACAGTCTGGGCCATAAAAATGCCGTAAAACCTTTTGCTGAAAGTGCCGAATTAGCCTATAAATTAGGTTTGGGAATTAACGCAGGACATGATTTGTCTCTTGAAAACATTAAATTTTTTAAAGACCATATTCCCAATTTGTTGGAGGTTTCCATTGGTCATGCATTAATTGCAGAAAGCTTATATTTAGGTATTGAGAATGTTGTTCAAATGTATCTTCAAAAGCTGAAGTGAGAAGAGAATCGTAAATCAAAAATCATAAATCAAAAAATGCTTTTACATTCAAATATATTAGGCGAAGGCAAACCATTTGTTATTCTTCATGGATTTTTGGGAATGAGTGATAATTGGAAAACCATGGGTCAAAAATTTAGTGAAAATGGATTTCAAGTACATTTGCTAGATCAGAGAAACCACGGGCATAGTTTCCATAGTAAAGAATTTAATTACGAGGTTCTTGTAAAAGATTTAAAAACTTATTGTGAAGCAAATAATTTGAATAATATTATTTTGTTAGGGCATTCCATGGGCGGAAAAACGGCGATGTTGTTTGCAACAAAGTATCCCAATATGGTTTCAAAATTATTAGTTGCCGATATTTCGCCTCGTTTTTATCCAGTGCATCATGATGGTATTTTAAACGGTTTAAGTGCCCTGAATTTTGATGTTATTAAGAGTAGAGGTGAAGCCGATGACATGCTAAGCAAGTATGTGTCCGATTTTGGCACCAGACAATTTTTACTAAAAAATCTGTATTGGATTGAAAAAGGCAAATTGGCGTTGCGTATGAATTTAGATATTTTAAAAGAAGAGGTTGCTGAAATAGGAGAGCCGCTTCCAAGCCAAGCCCGATTTGAAAAAGAAACCCTTTTTTTAAAAGGGGATCGGTCTGAATATATTGGAGATGAAGATGAAAGCATCATTCAAAATCATTTTCCAAATGTTCAAATAGTAACCATAGCAAATGCTGGACATTGGTTGCATGCCGAAAACCCAGACGATTTTTTTGATGCCGTAATTAAATTCATTAAATAAATAATTTTTGTACTTTTATTAAAAATCCATTAAAAATGAATCTAATTATCAAACTTTTATTAAATGCCTTAGCAGTATTTATATTGGCTTATTTCTTGCCAGGCGTCGAATTATCCGGAGATAAATTTGTTTCAGCAATTATAGTGGCTATCGTGTTATCGGTTTTAAACTTATTGGTAAAACCAATTTTGGTTATTCTTACACTGCCAATAACCATTCTTACTTTGGGGCTGTTCTTGCTCATTATAAATGCCCTTATTATTCTTTTGGTAGATAGGCTTATAGATGGGTTTTCAGTAAGTAGCATATGGGTGGCCATACTGTTTAGTGTCTTATTATCAGTGCTCGAGTCCATCTTGCACTCGCTTTTAAAAGAAGGCAACAACTAGTCTAAAATACAGTATATTAAAACTTTGTTAGGATGTAAAAAAGTTATATTTTTGCATCCCGATTTCAGTTACAAAAAATTCAAGCTTTAAAAAGGCTTTTTGTTAAATCCCCTATTAGGGTTTTATATCATTTAAAATGAATATTACAAGAGAAAACGTTGATGCATTAAATGCTGTAGTAAAAGTAGATATTGCTAAAGAAGATTACATTACCAAAGTAGAGAAAATCTTAACAGATTACCGTAAAACTGCTAACATTCCGGGATTCAGAAAAGGACATGTGCCTATGGGAATGGTTAAAAAGCAGTATGGAAAAGCCGTTTTGGTTGATGAAGTAAACAAGTTGTTGCAAGATGCTTTAAACAAGTATTTAACTGAAGAAAAACTAGATGTTTTAGGGCAGCCATTACCAAAACCACAAGATAATATTGATTGGGATGCTGATGGGTTTTCATTTGAATTTGAATTAGGCTTAGCTCCAGAATTTGAAGTTGATTTAAACAGCAAAAAACCAATAGATCAATATATTATAGTTGCGGACGACAAAATGATTGATGAGCAAGTGGAACGTATCCAAAAACAATACGGGAAATTAATATCTCAAAATGAAGTTGAAGCAGATAGTAATATTACTGGTGTATACAAAAATGAAGAGCGCGAGATTGAAAACACGGTAACTTTAACTTTAGATAAATTTAAAAATAAAGCGACTCAAAAACAGTTTATTGGTGCTAAGGTTGGTGATGTTATTGCCTTAAATACAAAAGGACTTTATGAGGATGAACATGATTTGATGCACGCTTTAAAACTGGGTCATGACGACGTTCATGGGTTGGCTATTGATGTGACATTCACAATTACTGAAATAAGTAAAAGTGAATTGGCAGATTTAGATCAGGAGTTGTTTGATAGATTATTTGGAAAAGGCAATGTGAATTCTGTTACCGAATTAAAAGAGAAGATAAAAGAGGATGCAGAAAAGCAATTCAAGCAACAAGCCGATCAAAAATTATTGAATGATGTTACTGAATATTTAGTTGAAAACACCAAGTTTGACTTACCTGCCAAATTTTTACAAAAATGGTTGCAAACGGCTGGTGAAAAACCAATGGATAGCGATCAAGCTCAAGAAGAGTATGAGAAGTCTGAAAAAAGTTTGCGTTACCAATTGATTGAAGGTAAATTGATTACAGATAATAATATTCAAGTAACTTTAGAAGATATCAAAAGACATGCGAGGGAAATGATTCGAGTTCAAATGGCTCAATTCGGGCAATTAAATCCGACTGATAAAGAATTGGATGATATTGCAGCCCGTGTACTGTCAAACCAAGATGAAGCCCGTAGAATCTCTGAACAACTTATCAGTCAAAAACTGATAGCTTTATACAAAGAAAAAGCAAATTTAAAGGTTAAGGAACTGACTTATGAAAACTTTATTAAAGAAGTTTACGGAGACAAATAAACCATACCATTTAAATAATTATTCATTATATTTAGGCGCTTTAATTTATACATTAAAGCGCTTATTCATTAATTAAAAAAGCTCGAGTTTATACTAATCAAGGGTTTATTAAAGTTATAACATATAATCACTATGGATTACGCAAAGGAATTTGAAAAATTCGCTATAAAAGACCAAGGTATTAGCAGTACATATTACAATAAAATCATCAGCAGTATGTATCCAGCCAATATGACGCCTTATATTATTGAAGAACGTCAATTGAATATTTCGCAATTAGATGTTTTTTCACGTTTAATGATGGATCGCATTCTGTTTCTTGGAACCGGAATAAATGATAATGTTGCTAATATTGTTCAAGCACAATTATTGTTTTTAGAAAGTGTTGATGCATCAAAAGATATTCAAATGTATATTAATTCTCCGGGAGGAGGGGTATATGCAGGTTTAGGTATTTACGATACCATGCAATTTATAAAACCCGATGTGGCAACTATTTGCACAGGTATGGCAGCTTCTATGGGTGCAGTATTGCTTTGTGCAGGAGCCAAAGGTAAAAGAAGTGGATTAACACATTCACGTGTCATGATTCATCAGCCACTTGGTGGTGCTCAAGGACAAGCTAGTGATATAGAAATCACAGCTAGAGAGATATTGATTTTAAAAGAAGAACTTTATAAAATCATCAGTAAGCATTCCGGTCAGCCATACGACAAAGTGTATGAAGATAGTGATAGGGATTATTGGATGAAAGCTGATAAAGCCAAACAATATGGTATGATTGACGAGGTTTTGGCTCGTAGTTAAACATTTTTTTGTAATTTTATAATTCCAGAAAGAGAATTAACATCATTTTTCTTTCATTTTAAATAAATGATTAATGGCAAAAGAACAATTAGAATGCTCGTTTTGTGGTAGAAAAAAACCCGAAACGAATCTGTTAATAGCAGGATTAGATGCCCATATATGTGATAGATGTATTGAGCAAGCACATGGTATTGTTATTGAAGAATCTAAACAAAGTGATAGCAGTGACTTGTCTGCTGAATTAAAATTACGCAAACCTTTACAGATTAAAGAATTTTTAGACCAGTATATTATAGGTCAGGATGCCACCAAAAAAGTGATGTCTGTAGCGGTTTATAACCATTACAAACGTTTATTACAACCTACAACGAACGATGATATTGATATTCAAAAAAGTAATATCGTTATGGTTGGTCAAACAGGTACGGGTAAAACGTTGATAGCTAAAACAATTGCTAAAATGCTTAATGTGCCTTTGGCTATTGTGGATGCAACTGTTTTAACGGAGGCTGGTTATGTAGGTGAAGATGTTGAAAGTATTTTAACAAGATTACTACAAGCCGCTGATTATAATCTTGAAAAAGCTGAAAAAGGCATTGTGTTTATTGACGAAATAGACAAAATTGCCCGTAAAAGTGATAATCCTTCCATAACACGAGATGTATCTGGTGAAGGCGTACAACAAGCACTTTTAAAATTATTGGAAGGAACTGTTGTTAATGTACCGCCAAAAGGAGGTAGAAAACATCCAGACCAAAAGTTTATTGAAGTCAATACCGAAAATATTTTATTTATTGCTGGTGGTGCTTTTGATGGTATTGAACGTATTATATCCAGACGTTTGAACATGCAAGCGGTTGGTTACAGTGCTTCCATATCTGATGATGTGGTAGACCAAAATAATTTATTGCAATATATCATTCCTAAAGATTTAAAGGATTTTGGTTTAATTCCAGAAATTATTGGAAGATTGCCTGTGCTAACATATATGGATCCTTTGGATGCAGAAACATTAAGAGCCATTCTTACTGAGCCTAAAAATGCCATCATTAAGCAATATAAAAAATTGTTTACTATGGATAATATTGAGTTTAGTATTACCGATGGTGCTCTAGATTATATAGTTGATAAAGCGGTTGAGTATAAACTTGGGGCAAGAGGCTTACGTTCTTTATGTGAAGAAATTTTAACTGATGCGATGTTTGAATTGCCAAGTAGCGATGAGAAAAAATTGAACGTTACTAAAATGTACGCAGAAGATAAATTATCAAAAACCACTTTGAAAAAACTAAAAGCGGTTTCATAAAATTCTTTTTTGACGGAGAAATAATATTCTTTATCGAAAAGTATATTGGTTTGAGTTTGTAGGATTATTTATTTAGTATCTTTATCAAGCTATTAATTTTTAATCCTTTATATATTATGAAACAAAAAAACAAATTTATCTTAAAAGGGACTCTTCTCTTGATGATACTATTAGCATTTACATTTACGTCTAATGTGAATGCACAAGGAGGTGGAGCTAATACTGGAGGTCCTGCAAACCAAGTGCCTGGAACTGGTAATGGAGCGGGCGGTCCTGGGAATAGTTATGGTCCTGGCAATGGTGCTGGACAAGGTAATCCTCAAAACAATGGGGACTCTGTGCCATTGGATGGTGGACTTGGAATTTTATTAGCTGGTGCTGCTTTTTATGGTGCAAAAAAATTGCGTAAAAGCTAATTAAAATTTAGAAATAAAATCCGAAAGTGCCCGTAACTCCAAATTTGCGGGCATTTTCATTTTCTAGGTAGTTGCCTCTAAAATTAAAGTCAATTCTAAAGACTTTAAAAATATTACCAATTCCAAAGCCATATTCATAATAAACTTTATCATTAGGGGCAATTAATGGAATGCTATTTGGATTGCTTGTTGTACTTAATGCTACATTTGCATCTGATATGTCTCCCCAAACACCACGCAAGCTAACAATTTCCCTAAGGTTATATTTTCTTAAAAAAGGGATTCTTGAAAAAATGCGGCCATTGAAATTATGCTCCAAATGAAAGGAAGTATAGGTGTCTGAAACAAACTCGTAAAAATCTAGCTGAGGAAAGGTGTTATAAATTGAAAAATATGATTGGTTTCCTGGTATAACACTTAATAATCCTAAAGGAACTTCTCCAAAGGTTTTTCCGGCTTCTACGGTTGTGGTTAATCTGCCATAACCACCAACTTGCCAAGGTTGAATATAAGAAAGCTGAACTTTAGTATAATCGAAATCGCTGTTCATTACACCTTTATCACCACGACTTACTTGAGCAAAAAGGCTGGCGAAATTATCATTGGCAATTTTACGCTCTACACCAAATCCGGTCATTTTCCTGCCAGGGAAATAAGAAACGGAGACTGAGGATTCAAATTGTTTTATTTTAGACTCAATACCATCAGGGGTGTTATAATCTAAGCTAAAAGTTGTTGAAGCCGATTCTAGGGTTCTGTAATTTCCTCCTAATCTTATTATAAAATTACGCCAAGGCTCAAGCTCAAAGGCTAGGCTAGTTAGGTTTATAGATGTTAATTTGTCATTAGCACCAGTCCCTACTACAGAAGAGGAAGCAAAACTACGCCCCAACACATCTGTTGAGGTGGTTAAGCTAGCTCCAATTTGCTCCACATCACGTCTATTTCCTCCAGAAATAATGAATCGGCTTTTTTTATCTATAAGCCATTTTCCTGAGATGCCATATTTAAATTTGTCATCTTTAAAACCATAGGCCAAAAAGCCTTCCAAGCGCCATAAATCGTTTCTTCCAAAATAGGTGCGCAATCCCGTTCGTAAGCGCAATCCTTCCACTTCATTAAAGCCAAATGTTGAAAATATAGGGCCATAATCTAAAGGTAATGTATTAAACTCAATATAGCCCGAAGCAAGTATACTTCCTAGATTATATAAACGTTTGAATTTTTTGACTGTTTTTAAAGTGTCCAACATCTTATAAACACCTTTCTCGTCATTATTTAGAGCTTCCAGACGATTTTCAGCCCAAAAATCATCATCTCTATCATAAACATCTTCATTGTAGTTATAAACGTCTTCATCATAGAATTTTTTATCAATTACTTTATCAAACACATAATTATCATACAATGTGGTGCGTTTACCATAAATACCATGAGAGGTTTCTTTTTTGTTAAAAGCAAAATCAGACATCATATAATCTCGTTTTATGAGAAAAACGGAATCGTTCAATACTTCAAATTCTTGTTCAATATAAATATCTTTTACCCAGTTTATATTGGCGCTTTTAGATGCTTGCAGGTTAATTTCCTTAATAGCGTATGTGGTATCTGCCACCCAAAAATCACCTTTAAAAGTCAATTCATTTTTACGTCTAGGATAGTAAATAATATTGTAGCACCATTTATTATCGATAAAGGAGCTATCAGCCAATACATAATTATAGGTGTTAATGCCCGTTCTTGATAAGGGGCTCACAAAACCTTTATCAAAAAACTGCAAATAATTATCATAAATATCAAAATCGGGATACAATTCACCAACAAAATCAATTATGGTTTGGTTATCGCTAAAGCCAGAATTTTTATTACCTTTCAATACCTCTTTTTTCTTATTGATAAGATTGTCACCATACACTTGCGAAACAGCTTCATTGATAAACATAGGCAAATAAGTTTTTCCAGTAACGCTTGAGGTATCTACCTGGTCAAAAACAAATTCCATCCCTTTAAAAAGTTTGCTTTTCATCAGCGAGCTATCAATGGTATTGATATCAAACTCTACTTTTTCGTACTTACTATATTCGTATTGATTGAATTTTTTCAAGCCATTTTTACGCTTGTGTTCCCATACTTTCCTAAGAATATCTATGGCAGGATTGTTTTTTTTGTACTGCTTGCCAGCAGTAATAAAAACTTGGTCAACTTGAGAAGCTTCTTCTTTAAGCGTGAATTTTAAATCGTAATTCACTTTTTTATCTAAGGTAATTTCTAGTGTTTGGTAGCCAATAAATGAGACAATTAAGGTGTTCCAAGTTTGGTTGGATTCTAAGTAAAATTTTCCATTTTCATCTGTAATGGTTCCTTGGGAAGAGCCTTTAAACAAAACGTTGGCAAACGGAACGGATTGGTTATATTCATCAAAAACATAACCGCTTACTTTAGTTTGAGCAAGTAGAGTTGTGATTCCGAATAAAAAAAGGGCAATAGTTAATTTTATCTTCATATATAAAAAAACTTCATCAACAAGTGTATGCTAATGAAGTTTATATAACGTAAAATGGTTTATTTTATTTATACAAAACTTTTTTTACCGCTTTAATAACATCTTTGCTGTTTGGCAACCACTCTGCGAATAGAACAGGTGAGTATGGTGCTGGTGTATCGGCGGTATTAATTTTTACAATGGGAGCATCCAAGTAATCAAATGCTTCAGATTGTACAATATATGTAATTTCAGTAGCTACATTTCCAAAAGGCCATGCTTCTTCTAAAACGACCAAACGATTTGTTTTTTTAACCGATTTCAAAATAGCTTCCTTATCCATAGGCTTTACGGTACGCAAATCTATAATTTCACAGGAGATACCTTCTTTAGCTAATTCGTCGGCTGCGATGTAAGCTTCTTTTATAATTTTCCCAAAAGAGACAATGGTTACATCGGTACCTTCACGTTTAATATCCGCTACTCCTAATGGAATAACATATTCGCCTTCTGGAACCTCTCCTTTATCACCATACATTTGCTCGCTTTCCATAAAAATAACAGGGTCGTCGTCACGAATAGCCGCTTTTAAAAGTCCTTTTGCATCATAAGGATTTGATGGCACTACTACTTTTAGCCCTGGTGTATTGGCAAACCAACTTTCGAATGCTTGAGAGTGTGTGGCACCTAATTGACCAGCTGATGCTGTAGGGCCACGAAATACGATGGGGCATTTAAATTGACCGCCAGACATTTGTCTAATTTTGGCAGCATTATTTATAATTTGATCAATTCCAACAAGAGAAAAGTTGAACGTCATATATTCAACAATGGGTCTGCAGCCTGTCATGGTCGAGCCAATCGCAATACCAGCAAAACCAAGTTCTGCAATAGGCGTATCAATCACTCGTTTTGCTCCAAATTCGTCTAGCATGCCCTTAGATGCTTTATAGGCACCATTATATTCTGCAACTTCTTCACCCATTAAATAAATGCTTTCATCCCTGCGCATTTCTTCGCTCATGGCTTCGCAAATAGCTTCTCTAAATTGAATTGTCTTCATTCGCTTATTTTATCTTCCCAAATAGAGGAATTTCTTAATACTTATCTTGAATACCTTTTGTAAATTCAATTGCAAAAATAGGAATAAAAGGTGTACTATTCTTAAAAGAATTATTTAAATTTATTATGCATGCATAATAATTATTTAGAATAAAATAATTAACTTCGTAGCTTTAAGTCAGTGGAAAATTTTACGGATTATAGCTGAATTATATTGGGTATAAAGTACATTTTCAGTCTAAATTTCACTCCAACAACAATATTAATATTTTAAATAGTTGATAATGAAAATACTAGTATGCATTAGTCATGTGCCAGACACGACATCAAAAATTAATTTTGCAGATAACAATACCAAATTTGATGCTAATGGGGTACAGTTTGTAATAAACCCAAATGATGAATTTGGTTTAACAAGAGCCATGTGGTTTAAGGAAAAGCAAGGAGCAACGGTAACAGTTGTTAATGTTGGCGGACCAGAAACCGAGCCAACACTTCGCAAGGCTTTGGCCATAGGAGCAGATGCTGCCATTAGAGTAAATACGGTTGCCACGGATGGTTTTTCGGTAGCTAAGCAATTGGCTAATGTGGTAAAAGATGGTGGTTACGATTTGGTTATTGCAGGTCGTGAGTCTATAGATTATAATGGTGGAATGGTACCGGGTATGATAGCAGGCTTAACAAATGCTAATTTTATAAATAATTGTATTGGTTTAGAAATTGAAGGTAATTCGGTAAAGGCCATTAGGGAAATTGATGGTGGTAAAGAGACACTTTCTACATCGTTGCCGTTAGTCATTGGTGGACAAAAAGGCTTGGTTGAAGAAAGCGATTTGCGCATACCAAATATGAGAGGTATCATGATGGCTCGCCAAAAAGCATTGACTATTGTGGAGCCTGCAGATGCTAATATTGAAACCATGTCTGCTAAATTTGAAAAGCCAGCACCAAAAGGTGCTGTAAAATTAGTTTCTCCAGATAATTTAGATGAATTAATAAACTTACTTCATAACGAAGCCAAAGTGATATAGCTTGTCATTCCTGCGAAGGCAGGAATCCATAAAGAATTAAATAAATTGATTCCCACCCGATAGCTATCGGGATTCGTGGAAATGAAAAAACAAAAAGATTATGTCAGTTTTAGTATATACAGAATCAGAACAAGGAAAATTTAAAAAAGTAGCTTTTGAAGTTGCTTCTTATGCCAAGGCGGTTGCCAATCAATTGGGAACAACGGTTACAGCCATAACAATTAATGCGAGCGATAGTTTGCAATTAGCAGCGTATGGTGTAGATAAAGTATTAAATGTTGCAAATGCGCAGTTAGATAATTTTAATGCCAAAATCTATGCAAACATCATAAAGCAAGCGGCCGAAAAAGAAAGCACTAAAGTTGTTATTATTAGTTCAAGTGCCAATAGCAAATATTTAGCGCCATTATTGGCAGTAGAATTAAATGCTGGTTATGCTTCCAATGTTATTGAAGCACCTTCAAATATAGCTCCATTTACCGTAAAACGTACCGCTTTCACAAATAAAGCGTTTGAGTTTACACAAATTAATACCGATGTAAAAATAGTGGGGGTGTCTAATAATTCATTTGGTTTGGTAGAATCAACTGGTAGTGCTTCCTCGGAAGTATTTTCTCCTTCGCTAGAAGAATCTGGGATTAAAATAGAATCGGTTGATAAAGTCACTGGTAAAGTAAGTATTGCTGATGCAGAGATTGTTGTTTCGGCAGGAAGAGGTTTAAAAGGCCCCGAAAATTGGGGCATGATTGAGGAATTGGCATCCGTTTTAGGTGCTGCTACTGCTTGTTCCAAACCAGTTTCAGATTTGGGTTGGAGGCCACACGGTGAACACGTTGGGCAAACAGGAAAACCTGTTGCTGCAAATTTATACATAGCTATTGGAATTTCTGGGGCCATTCAGCATTTAGCAGGAATTAACGCCTCAAAGGTTAAGGTGGTTATTAACACAGATTCTGAAGCGCCATTCTTTAAAGCGGCCGACTATGGTGTAATTGGAGATGCTTTTGAAGTGGTTCCGCGGCTTGTAGAAAAATTAAAAGCATTTAAAGCACAACAATAAATTATTTTTTATAAATTGTATTAGCAAAAAAAGGCTATTAAATACGGTTTTTATAGACAAATCTGCGTCAGGTGGTTTGGTAAAGTCCTAATTTAAACAGTTCTTTGCGTTTTTATAAATTATGAGTCTAGTTAGATTAAATATAAAAGGGATATCTTATAGCCAAACCCAGAATGGTGCGTATGCATTAATATTGAATGAGGTTGATGGAGACCGCAAACTTCCCATTGTTATTGGAGCCTTTGAAGCCCAATCTATTGCCATTGCTTTAGAAAAGGAAATAAAACCACCAAGACCTTTAACTCACGATTTATTCAAAAATTTTGCCGATAGGTTTGATATTGTCATCAAACAGGTCATCATCCATAAATTGGTTGATGGAGTTTTCTATTCCAGTTTAATATGCGAACGCGATAAAATTGAAGAAATTATCGATGCTAGAACCAGCGATGCCATTGCTTTAGCACTTCGCTTCGATGCTCCTATTTTTACTTACAAAAATATATTGGATAAGGCAGGCATTTATCTGAAAGTGGAGTCAAAAAAACCGAAGGAAGACGAACATGAGAATAGCGTTTTAATGGATGAATTATTAGAAACTAATCTTGAGCCAAGTACACCTAAAGAAAATTATTCAACAAAAACATTAGAAGAGCTCCATAATTTGTTAGACGAAGCTGTAAGTAACGAAGATTATGAAAAAGCGGCCCATATAAGGGACGAAATTTCCAAGCGATAATACTCAAAACGTATGAAGTATATTTTTTTGTCTGTTTTTGTTGTTTTATTTAGTGTATCAAAACTATTAGCACAAGAGCCAGACCAAAAAGATACTCCAGAAATAGAGCAAGTACAAGACAAATCACAATTAACATTAATCAGTTCAGATTCTGCTGAGGTTGCCTTACTTCAAAATAAAGAGGCACAAAGCACTCCGCAATCTTCAGAAATAAGCACCATTATTCCCAGTCAAGGGTTTTCAATAGATAGTTTATGGCGCGGTATTTTAGGGATGGGTTCTCTATTACTTATAGCTTTTCTATTTAGTAAAAACAGAAAAAAAATCAATTGGAAGACGGTAGGTTTAGGGTTAGGACTTCAAGTAATACTCGCTATTTCTATTCTGAAGGTTCCTTTTGTGAAATTAATTTTTGATTATCTAGGCAAAGGTTTCAATAAGATTTTAACATTCACCGAAGCAGGTACGAAATTTTTATTTAGTTCAATGTCAACAGGAGTGATAGAGGAACCTCTAATAAACTTTGCAGTTTCAATTTTACCAACAATTATATTCTTTTCCGCTTTAACTTCTGTGCTTTTTTACTTAGGCATTATTCAAAAAGTAGTAAAGATTTTGGCTTTATTATTAACTAAATTATTGAAAATTTCTGGTGCAGAAAGTTTGAGCGTTGCTGGAAATATTTTTTTAGGCCAAACAGAAGCGCCTTTAATGATTAAAGCATATTTAGAAAAAATGAATAAGTCTGAAATGCTATTGGTTATGATTGGTGGTATGGCAACAGTAGCTGGGGGAGTTTTAGCCGTTTATATTAAGTTTTTAGGTGGAGATGATATTATTCTAAGAGAGTTTTTTGCGAGTCATTTATTGGCTGCTTCAGTAATGGCAGCACCAGGAGCTGTGGTTATTTCAAAAATATTATATCCCCAGATTGAAACTATTAATCCAGAAGTTTCAATCTCAAAGCAAAAAATAGGTTCTAATTTGTTAGACGCTATTGCCAATGGAACTACTGAAGGGCTTAAATTAGCAGTTAATGTTGCAGCGATGTTGTTAGTTTTTGTTGCTTTAATAGCAATGGTTAATTATGGATTATTAAAACTAGGTAGTATTGGAGGTCTAAATAATTGGGTTTCGAATAATTCTCCATATACTAATCTTTCAATTGAATCAATTTTAGGAACTATTTTTGCGCCATTAATGTGGCTGATAGGTGTAGCCAAAGAAGATGTTATGATGATGGGGCAATTAATTGGAATTAAACTTGCCGCTAGTGAATTTGTTGGTTATGTTCAGCTAGTTGAACTTAAGGATGTTACTAATACGTTGCATTTAAATTATCAAAAGTCAATTGTAATGGCAACTTATATGTTGTGTGGTTTCGCTAATTTTGCATCCATAGGCATTCAAATAGGGGGTATAGGTTCGTTGGCACCGGGGCAACGAAAAACCCTTTCGGAATTTGGTATGAGGGCCTTACTTGGTGGCACCATTGCCTCTTTAATTTCCGCAACGATTGCAGGTATGATTATTGGGTAATTTATTCCTAATAAAAGCAGGAATCTTGTCAATCTTAGTTAATAACTTTATAATATATTTTGAAACTCTAACTATTAGGGGTTGTCACTTTTTCATATTTTTAATCACTCAAAAAGTTTAATTTAAATAGTTTCTTCCCTTTGGGAAGACGGAAGATGGGATGAAGCAATATCACGACCTAGTAAAGCATGTTTTAGAAAATGGGAATGAAAAAGGGGACCGAACTGGCACTGGTACAAAAAGTGTTTTTGGGTACCAAATGCGATTTGATTTAAGCGAAGGTTTCCCAATGCTAACAACTAAAAAACTGCATTTAAAATCCATTGTTTATGAATTGCTTTGGTTTTTAAAAGGCGATACCAATATTAATTATCTAACTGAAAACGGTGTTCGTATTTGGAATGAATGGGCCGATGAAAACGGCGATTTAGGTCCCGTTTATGGACATCAATGGCGCAACTGGAACAGCGATGACATTGACCAAATAAAAGAAGTAGTAGAAACGTTGAAAAAGAATCCAAATAGCAGGCGTATGTTAGTGTCTGCATGGAATCCTTCGGTGTTGCCAGATACTTCAAAATCCTTCAGTGAAAATGTAGCTAATGGTAAAGCTGCTTTACCACCTTGCCATGCATTTTTTCAGTTTTATGTTGCCGATGGAAAACTGTCTTGCCAACTGTATCAACGTAGTGCGGATATATTTTTAGGCGTACCTTTTAATATAGCGTCTTATGCCTTGTTTACCATGATGATGGCTCAAGTTTGTGGTTACCAAGCAGGTGATTTTATTCATACATTTGGCGATGCACATATTTATAGCAATCATTATGAGCAACTGGAATTACAACTTTCCAGAGAGCTAAGGCCCTTGCCAAAAATGATGTTAAATCCAGAAGTTAAAGATATTTTCGAGTTTAAATTTGAAGACTTTACGTTGGTAGATTATAATCCGCATCCGCATATAAAAGGAGCTGTTGCTATATAAAAAAAAGTGCTTTCATTTGAAAGCTCTTTTTTGTTTAATTTTTCGGATTCAACTAAACATTTACAACGCTATTATTAGCAGCGGCAAAATCATTCCATACATAATTATCGGCAGCATCATCGTTTACATAAGTGCCGTCAACAATGTATTTAAATTCGTAAGAACTATCGGTATCTAAATCAACTGTTCCTTTAAAAGTTCCATTTTTTAATTTCTTTAGGGGCGTCGCTTTCCATTTATTAAAACTTCCTGCAAGTCCAACTTTTTTAGCATCTTCAGCAAGTATTGAAAAGGTAACTTTACAAATAGGTTTGCTTTTAAGATATTGTTTTGTAATAGCCATAATTATAATGTGTTGTGTTGTTGTTGCTGCGAATTTATGAAACAATTCTCTAAGCTTTAAACATTAACTCGTACAGCAGACAAGAATTATCAATTTGATAATATGAGTTCTTTTT